>QYQM01000113.1 GCA_007280905.1 Porphyromonadaceae bacterium
CAAATCCATGTGGAAATGCGGAATAGTTCCGTTTATGACTGAAAAATCAATCCGGCATTACGACGTTTCAGTAGGGTAAGAATATATACGCACCCACATAGCGGGAAGTATGGTCACGCCTTCCCAAAGGGATATTATCAGGAGTACATACGTCCTGAGTGAGTTCCAAAAAAATGGGACTGTCAGCAAACGGCGTTGCCATCCCTCTGAGCGAAAATTGTCAGGCCGGATTGGTCTATTGATGGAGCAGTTCCTTTTGCACCTTGAATCCTTGCGCCGAAGCAAGATAACGATCCGCGACCATCGGTTATACCTACACCGGTTCCTTGCCTTCATGGAAAGCAAGCAGATAATGAATGTGGAAGAGATAAAGGAAGAGGATCGGGAATACCTGGTGCGAACAGAATGTAAAGGAACCTGCTCTTCCGTGTTCAAAGCGGTGGGGGTAGCTTTACCGCCAACCATCCGGTTGATGCCGACTGCATAGCTGGCTCGTGGTTTTCCGGGTTGAGAGTTTGGCACTGTAGTGCCAAAGAAAAATAAATTAAATCTAATTTGCTGTTAATCAATAATTTGTATTTATAAACTGTCGAAGATCAGTCAAACTAAATACAATCAAGCGTTCAGGTTAAAACTGACAGCCGGAAATAAGGGTCTTTGGGAGGTGAAAATGCCATTATAATTCTCATAATGGCGGAAAGCATTAAATTATAGATGATTGTTTGTAATGCTTCCATACTATTTCGTATTAAATGTTAAACCAAATCAAGCCTATTACTGGGTTTTGGCCACGATGAAAACTACTATTGGCTCCGGATCCAGCGGCGAAAGATCGTCGATGTGCGGTACTTTTGCGTCTTCGTCAGGGTTTCCCTTCGTGACCATAGTGCCACTCAGGACGGTGTTCTCGCCGTAGATTCACGAAACCTTGTCCGCGTTTTCGACTGCCCATGCGCATGCCTCTCCGGCGCCCGTGATGACGCCTTAAAAGGCCGGCTTGCTCTACCCGCCCTCCCCAGACAGCGTATTGTCCAGTTCTGCGATTGCGCGTGCGCGCCTTCTGCTTCGGGAAGCCCTTCAAATTCACCAGATGCAACATCAGCTTCCTGACGCCATCTGTATAGACCGGGACAACACCAGTGGACTCCGCTACACTCGCGATGTCCGCTTGCGTCATTCACTTGCCGCGCGCGACTTTCCTCACCAGCCGCATCGCTTCGAGAGACTTCTCCGAGAATGTTCCGTCCTCATACATGAGCAGGCAGAAGCTCAACACGATCTTCCTGGCCACGGCTTCTTCAACGATTGAGGTGAGTTGCTCATTCGTGAACTGCGGTGGATGGATAGTTGTCTCGGGACGGAATACACCCCAATCCGGGCCATCAAGTACGAAAGTGCCGTGCGCCTGCAACCCCTTGTGAGGGCCTTCTTTGTATATGCCGTCACTGCCGCGTTCAGGGCCGTTTGGGTAGCGAATCCCTGCGCCATTGTTGAGCCCTGTGAACCCTTCCCCAAACTGATAATCCTGAAACTCCGTCAGCCGGGGCCGTACCCAGTCATTGATGGAGATGATACGATCGGGATTGCCGGCCCTCAACTGCCGCCCGATCTCTTCGTAGGGCTTCGGATACTCGCCCTCGTCATCCAGCCAACCTGCCAGTCCTTTGCTGTAGCGCAGCCCGACCTCCGTAATGATGTCGCCCCAATGCTTGCGGAAGGCCGGGTCCATGCCCCAGTTATTGGGATCGTCGTTGCTCCAGTTTCGCGCCTGCCACTCCTTGTCGCCGTACCCGCAATGGTAGTAGAGGATCAGTTTAATGCCACGCCGTCCAAGCGCGCTGATCAGGTCTGCGATCAGATCGCGCTTCGACGTCCGGCCGGGCAGCACGTTGTCCACAGCCTTGATCGGCGCTGGGAAGTAGTGAGTGCGCCATGTGGCTGACCATATCACATAGCCCGCCCCGATTTCCTGCATGTTGGCGGCGAACTTCTCCACATCGAAGTCGTCAATCATCTGCGGCCATTTCTTCTTATCGCCGTCCTGCGGATATCCCCACTCGCCCCACTGCAGAAAGACGCCATACTTCGCATCCGCGAACCACTTCGTGCTCGAACGGAACTCCCGCACGCGCTGGTCCAGGTCTTTGCGGGCTGCTGCCGTGGCTAGTTCCAGGCTCAGGAGCGCCATGCCGTTCAGCTTGGCGGTAGAAGCGCCTTTGGGCTCCGGGCTGCGCACCATAATGCTACTCTCTCCCTCGGGCAGCGAGAGTGCGCCCGGGACGCGTAGCCGGTTCCAGTTGTTCCCCCAATGGTCGTTGCCGGCCGGTAATGTCAATGCCAGGCTATTCAGGGGGCCGATGATCTCAATTGTAGAGCCCGGCTCTCCGCTAATTAATGCTTCAGCGACGTAATTGCCGGCCGACGGAGCAGTTATGGTCCACCGGAAAAACTGCTCCGGCGTGTTCCATCCCTGCACCCAGAAGCCTCGTGGGCTGCTCTCACGCAGTGAAGCCTTGTACTCGGCCAGTGGCGCTTTCAGGAAGTTCAGATCGCCCGGATTGAGAACGACCGACAGTTTCTGCAGGACTAAAGAATCGGCCTTCACTATTTTCTCTTTTTCCTGTTGAACCGCTCCTTTTGTCTTAGGAACCATCGCAATCAAAAGGGCAAAGGCAAACATGAAACTCCTGAAAACTGGCTTCATCCAATGTTTTTTCAACGAATTTTTCATTTGATTTTCTTGTTTTTTGCTAATTGTGTATAGTCATAAACTGCTTCGTTTACAGCAATCACAAGGCCTCCAGATTCTACTTCTTCAAGTTTGCATCGAGGAACTTCAGGACGGCCGCGTCCACATCGTCCGGAGGCGGCTGGGCGGGCAGGTCTCCGCGCGGGGCGACCAGCGTATAGCCGTGGCCGGCGTTCTTCACGATGATCATCTCCACCGGTACGTTGGATCGTTTCAGCGCCTCGGTCATGAGCTGGGCATGGTGCAGCGGCACCATCGTATCCTTCTCGCCATTCACAATGAGGAACGGGCATGCCTTCGGGTTGACGTTTTCGAGTGGGCTCATCTGCTTGAAGATGTCGGGCTTCTGTTCAAAGGTGCCGCCAGCCATCTTGGTGGTAAAATTTGAATAGGCTTCGGGGCGGCCATCGAATACGGTCGGACCGCAGAA
The DNA here is from genome assembly GCA_007280905.1 of Porphyromonadaceae bacterium. Taxonomy (GTDB): domain Bacteria; phylum Bacteroidota; class Bacteroidia; order Bacteroidales; family UBA12481; genus UBA12481. The sequence continues at coordinate 3,180 of QYQM01000113.1, forward strand.
ATCGACCAGAGCCTGCACGCGACTGCTGAAGCCAGCGGAGCCACCATTACCTTCCAAGTCGGGCTTGTCGCCGGTAACGCCCATGAGGGCTGCCAGGTGGCCGCCGGCGCTGAGGACCAGGTATCCGTGGTTGGCGAGTCGTACGGTTTGCTGCATTTCATGATGCGAGCCGGAGGACCACGCGCCGCCATGAATCCACATTACGGCAGGCATGGGGGCGGCAGGCAGCTTCTTCGGGCGGGCGATGTCGGCGTGCAACACGCGGGTGCCCACCTTGCCGATCTCGATATCCTTGAGAATTTCTATGCAGTCGGAAGCCTGGCTTTTTTGCGGCGATGGTGCAGACGGCTGCTGCTCTGCAGCCGAAGAAGTTGTGGCTAAAACTTGAGTTATTTCGGCGAAGCCAAATACGCAAATAATAAATACTGTCAAAAAGACGGATCTGATACCCAACATTGTCGAATACTTCGACTTACCCAAGATTGAAATTGCTCGAACATTCATGTGTTTACTTTAACTAACACCCGCCCTATCTCGCAGGTTACTGGGTTTTGGCCACAATGAAATCCACCACTGGCTTCGGATCCTGCGGCCCGACCGCAAAATGGCCCTCGCCCTGATTGATGATCACCGTGAAATTTCCGCCGAGTTCCTTATATTTCTTCTCCGCCACCCGCGTCTCGCGGTCGAGCCACGGATCGAGGCTACCGCAAACGTGCAGGATCGACACGCCAGCCTTGGCGAGCGGCGAAAGATCGTCGATGTGCGGTACTTTTGCGTCTTCGTCAGGGTTTCCCTTCGTGACCATGGTGCCGCGCAGAACGGGGTTCTCGCCGTAGATGCACGAAACCTTGTCCGCGTTTTCGACGGCCCATGCGTATGCCTCCCCAGCGCCCGCACCGACGCCTTCCAAGGCCGGCTTTTTGGAGAAACCAGCGTCGGTCATGAGCTTGTAAACCGCATTCCAATCCTCTCGCTGCGGGCCACGCCCACCGAGGAGTGGTGGGGCGACGATATAATAACCCTTGGCGAGCAGGGCCAGATCAACCTCCGACGTGGTCCGGTCGATGCGATCCGCGCGCAAAACCCATAACTTCCCGGCGGCCGGATTCTTCGGTACCAGCACTGCCATACCGGTGTTACCCCACGACTTAGTGGTCTGATCATAACGGTCATAGGACGGGGAGAACATAGGTCCCCGGCAGGTAGCGTAAGTATCCTCCTCTTGGAGGTAAATGTAGGAATTCTCGACGCTGTAATAAGAGGACTTTACGTACGAGTCGTCCAGAAAACCGGGCCGGGCCGCCGGAGCGGCCTGAGCCTGTTCAATGAAATCGGCGATCACCTTGGGATCCTGCAAACTGTGCGGGTGATGTGCAGTGCCTTCCTTGATCATGATAGTGATCCGACCGCCCGCCTGGTGATAGACGTTCTCGATGACCTTCGTGCAACCCAGGACAAAATCGAGGCTGCCGCAAACGTTCAGCAACGGCACGTCCCGCTTGGCGAGTTCAACCATCTTCGAAATGTCTTCCTGCCATATGGCGGGATTGTCAGCGTAGATTGCGGAAACCTTGTCAGGATTGGAGGTGCCCCATCGATAAGCATTTACGCCGCCCTTACTCATGCCATCGAACGCAGGTTTCTTCGAAAACCCGTACTTTTCCGTCAGGAAGGCGTACCACGCGTCCCACTGCTTGCCCGGGTCGGGGGTGATGAAGGCAATATGAAAACCCCTTCGCAGCAGTTCCACCTCGGCCTGGGGCCGGTGGTCCCAGTAGCAGGCTTGCCACGACCACGGATTGCCCGGTGCTGCAACCTTTGGAACTACCACTATACATCGTCGTTGTCCCTTTGCCGGAGCCCCGACACCATTTTTTTCACCTTCCGGTGCTTTGATTGGGGCTATTTCCAGTGTTTGCTCGTCCATCACAAAATCATAGCGGTCAAATCCATACCAGGAAGTTTTTTCTGTTCCGAAACCTGAATTTTGTGCAGCTACCGGTCCAATTCCAAGAATGCAAACACTACATGCAATAAAAAATAATACTGCATTAATTTTCATTTTTGAGTGAAAATAATGCTTTTTTAATGTTGCATCAATCTTTTTCATTTCTTTTTAATGATTTTGCCTGTAAAATAGGAATAGCCAAATCAATATTTTGACGGTTCAGACCTTAGTCCTACACCGTTCACACTAATAACAGAATACTTTTGGTTTAACCCATTAATAGAAGAATTGTCAACATAAATCATTTTTGATTGGGGCATATCAGGTCTGGGCGTATCTCCATAAGACATTGACTGGAACAATGGGCGTCCATATTCCCCATAAGGTTTTTCCGGTACCTGGGCCAACTCTTTTCCATTGCGGAGAATAACAAAGCAGCGGATACCACTCTCAAAATCAGCCTCCGCATCCCATGTTATTTTGGTTCCAAGGTCTCCTTGATCAGAAACCTGAACATTGGTGGGTGAAAGAGGAGGGCTATCATCACTAACCTCACCCGTCTTTATATATTCTTCCCAATACTTTGCTACTTTTTGATTTGGTAACCAAACAGCATCTATAGGATCACCAGCAAATTCTTTTGCAGGAATAGCCACGCTGTCCGTTAATGAACCAAACCATGCTTCATCCATATTTATTGGCTTAAGGGTTTGATCACTGCTATTTTTATCTGGCAGCCTAAGCGCCATACAGGCATCAAGATAGGGAATAGCCAAATATCGGGTATCACCACACTCATGGCCTGTCCGGGGATCTGGAGCAAAGCCTATCGGCGCTCCTTTTGCACGATGTTCCTGAAACGTGGCAAGTGTTCCTATCCATACCAGATTCTTTTTTTCTTTTATTCCAGGATTACACATTACAGGAATTGCATACACGGCGGAGGGAATTTCGGGTTGTGGAAATTCAGGTTTAGTACGGAACATTGCAGCTGAGCCTGACCGCATCCAAATTGCGATAATACGTTCAGGATGCAAGGTGCTCATAACATCTGCCCATATACCACCTCCAGAGTGACCCCAGAGAACCCAAGGAACCTTCTCAATCTCAGGATGCTTAGTATGTTTGGCAAATTCAGCAAGGGCGTTTTGGAATACTTGATCCGATCCATGCCGGGGATCAAACCAAAGCTCGGATCCACCCGGGGTCAGGTCTGTTGCATCATTCAATACATGATACGATGATCCGAGTAATGCACAATCCCATTTCTTGGCAAGGGCTTGCCAATGCAGGTCAGTGGCTACTGCAGCCCCCTGCTCGGATGCCAGAATTCCTGCCCCGTGCTGGTGGACAATCACCCCGCGAATGGTTTTAGCCACTCCTGGGACCCATAAAGTGTAGGTAACGGGGATCTGTAATTCGACCGATTTACCTGACGGGGAATATTCTACAGTGTAATATTTACCGGAAGGCTGGACAGAGGGGGCTGGTGAACATCCGGAAAAGAAAACAAAACATGGCAAAAGGAAAAAAGATATTAAGTTGACTTTATTGCCTAAAGTCGATACTCTTTTTTTATTAATTTTCATTGTAATATGGTATTGATTGAAATGCTACAGTGACCGATTCAAAACCCATTCATTTAAAACGGGCACACCATCTTTCGCCCCTGCAATATTTAGGCGGAAATACCTTCCAGTGACTGGTTCAAACTGTTGGGTATGGCCACAGCCATTGGTTTTTCCGCTAACTATATCAACCCATTTATCCCCATTTTTATATTGAAGCGTAAATTCCTGTCCATGGTTGTCCCATGGATTCCAGGGTTCGACAACTGTGAAACTGCCAATATTAAGGGGTTCCCCCAAATCGACCTCAACCCAGGCTCTCCTTTCCCCTAGTGCAGGTTTCCATAAATTTTTCGGGTCACCATCAAAAAGATTTTTAACAACAGTGGTCGAATCAACTGATGATGCTGTTCCCAATTTACCAGCGCTGGGAACCGGAAAAGTTTCGGGGGCCCCTTCAAATTGAAGGACAACAACAGAGAGAATGCTATCCGGTGCTTCATCAGAAACTTTGATCTCTATCCGGTTTTCATCCTGTGCCAATTCAAGCTTAGAATTTGGATCTGCAAGTAACCAGGCACTTAGAGCCTTGTTTTTCAATGGCACTTTCAAAATACCATCCTTAGGCCAGGACACAACATGCAAATAAAGCTTATGCTCTTTTAGTGTCGCCTTTCCCCAAGGCAGGTGCGGAAAAGGGCTGGCCTGGGTAGCATAGATCGCTTCATGGTTTACTTTCATCCATTCACCTACTTGCTTTAAACGCTCTACACTGGGTTTGGGAATTTCTCCTTCGGAAGTAGGTCCTACGTTTAATAAAAAATTACCGCCTTTCGATACGATATCTGATAGTTTCAGGACCAGATCTTTAGTTGACTTCCATTCATGGTCATTTGATTTGTACCCCCAGGTATCGTTCATGGTCATACAAACTTCCCAATGACGGTCGGGGAACCCTGTTGAAGGAATAAACTGTTCAGGTGTCTCTGTATCACCGCTCATACCACCTCCCAAGCGATTGTTTGTAATTAGTTTCGGATGTATTGCCAGGACAGGCAGAAATTTTTCAGCACGCTCTTTGTTCATGTCCACCGGAGTATCCCACCATAAAATATCGACTTCACCATAGTTTGAAAGGATTTCCTCCACCTGAGGAACAGCGATATTTTTTATATATTCATCCATACTGCCATTTTGGGACGAATCCCAACGGCCATTGGCAGCCGACCCTCCGGGGTGAACCCAATCCTGTGCCTGGGAATAATAAAAGCCCAATTTAATTCCTTCCCTCTTGCAGGCTTCGGCCAATGGTTTGAGAAGGTCTTTACCGTAAGGTGTCGCATCGACTACATCCCAGTCGGTTACCTTCGAATCGAACAAGGCAAATCCATCGTGGTGTTTTGAAGTAATGACAATATACTTCATCCCTGCATCTTTAGCCATTTTGACCCAGGCATTAGGATCATATTTATCCGGATTAAACTTGGCTGAGTATTTCCTATATTCGGCAACCGGGATTTTTCCCCGGTTCATAATCCATTCACCGATACCGGGAATTTCTTTGCCATTGTAAATTCCTGCCGGCACGGAATAAATGCCCCAATGGATAAACATACCAAACTTAGCATCGTCCCACCATTGCATACGGTCTTCAGTAGCTGGTTCTTTTTTCCCCGCCGGGGAACAAATAGTCAGCATAAAAATCATGGAAATTCCTAAAGTGTATATTAAGTTCCTCATGGTTAAGCATTGTTATATTATTAAAAAATCATTCCGTAACTGTCCATCACCTTCACCTATTTCCTTATTTGTTCGCGAACCTCACGCATAACTTGCAGCACTTTTTCTCCTACGGTTCCATTCTGATAAACCCCTAAATTGAAAATTAATTTATCATTCAATTATTCTTACAGTAACAATCTGCTCTTTCTGGTTTCTGAAAATTTTTACTGGCATAGGCTTATTCTGACCGGCCTTTGCTTGTTGTTCCAGCAGTTCGTAAACCCTTGTAACCTGATGTCCATTGAAACTTAAGATCACATCGTTAGGTCTAAAATAACCTGAAAAGATAGTCTTTGCAGGCACGTCAATAATCAACACACCTGTTTCTGAGCTCATCCCCGTTGCTGAACGCTCCCCTAAGGTAGTCAGGTTTTTAATTTTCATTCCCATAAAATCGATGATTTCATCACTGGTTTGTCCCATGGGAAAATCTGTCGAAGGCAACGCCACTTTCTTGGCCAAGGCTTTTAATTCCGGGGACACAACTCCAAAACTTTCCATATCAAAATTAATAAAACCGCATTGCAGTGCCGGAGATCCCTCCGAAACCTGAAAATTTCCGTTGGCAGGATCAATAAACATAGGATTCCCAACAACCGAATTCAGGTCTGTATTATTACGCTGTGCCCTTTCAAAGGATGCTGAATCCCGGAATGCATTATGATTTATAAACTTTCCCCAGTCTCTGACCCGTATCGGAGCATAGGCTGCGTATACAATATTATGCATAAAAATATCCCGGCTGTTTTTAAACCAAACATGAGGATGGAAGGAGTTATTAAGGATTATATTATTGTACACACTCCGATAGCAGCCTTCACGGAGTTTAAGTCCTCCATTTAAACATAGGTTATTATAGATATCATAGTTTGATGATCCATCATCCAGATCAATATCCCACCCATGATCGCATCGGAAACGGTTATTGCGAATGGTGGTTGTTTTAACTGCATCAAGTAATATAAGTTCCGGATGCGCAGCTACCAGGCTGTCCATAATCCTTGGATCAGGATACCAGTATCTGTCGCGACCCCAGGAATTAAAGGATCCATGGTCTCCCGTCTCTAGCACCGTATTAAAAACATCATTGTTTTCGATCATATGTCCGCCCCAGGTTCCTTCGCTGACGTTGATCCCTGCGCGGGGAACATCGTAAATAGTATTATGGGATATAGTAATGCCCTGTGACATGGAAATCTGCACACCTGCGCTTTGTTTTTCAGTATATCCGATATTATGGATAAGATTGTCAAATACCAGGCATTGCGAAGGAAAATTATTTGTTTTCGGACCCGGAATCAAATCCATTAGATGGTATGGAACAAAATCATTGTATTCGAAACTGGGAGATCGAACCGCGTTCGGATCACCGACAAAGCTCACGGCACTGGCGCCTGCGTTGAATATATTACAACCCGACAAGCGGTTGTCGCGGTTATAATTACTGAAATAGACAGCATTTCCACCCGCAGAATTAAAATAGCAACCTGTAACATTACATTTTTCAGCTCCTTCCATAAATACAGTGGCTCCGCGATAGGTGGTCCAGTCACTTCTGAGAAGAGGTTCTTTATTATCCATGAAAGTACGCAGCGTTTGGGTTAGCTCCAGATTCTCGATATTGATGTTTCGGATTGGTGCTTCTTCTGTTCCTCGAAATTCGAACAGGGATTTTAATTGAGGAGACTCGATTCTGGCAATTTTCAGATTCTCGTTTTTTGGAGGATAGAAATACAAGGTTTTCAATTTTTTATCGAAATACCATTCCCCGACGGTATCCAATTCTTCAAATACATTTTCAATAAAGCGGTGCTTTTTATGCATCCCCATGCGCCGGTTATTTTGCCAGCCACCTTCGAGAATCAATGCTCCATTATCTTCTCTTCCTTTAACAATATAATGGAAGTCGCCCCATTCAGCAGCATGCAGAGCGTGAACATATGCTCCTTGAGGGTTTTTATAATTTTTGATGCGTTCGGGGCTCAAGGCATCCTCCGCCGTACCCCCAAGAAATTTGGCTGTGGGATCATAATTAGGATATCGCGCCATCCGTTGAAGTTTTCCATTTACAAACAGCTGATCGAAAATCAAATCTTTTTCAACTTTTGCCTGCCATATCCCATTTTTGTATTTGCTCCATTTTAGATTCAGGGGTAGGGCTCCGCTGACTACTGCCTTTTCTCCCGGGAACACGGTGAAGGTCATCTGAGAATTGTTGGTTCTTGAGTCCTGGTCTGCAAAAACCACAGGCTGGGTTAAATAATAAATTCCGCCTCGAAGAATGACATTTACCGCTTCTTTAATCTGGCGGGCCTCGAGCCGTGCCTTTTCAATGGTTGCATAAGGCTGATCCAGAGTACCCGGATTGGCATCTTTTCCTTGAGGCGCAACATAAATGTTGACTTGAGCCTGGGATATGCCCGTCGAAAAAATAAAAAAGCTTATAATGAGAGTAAATAGGTTTAAGTTTTTCATAGATAATTTGTTATTAAGTACTTTTCCCATGAATGTAATGAAATTTATCTTTGAACGGTTTATTTAAGGTCCTGGGTATTAGTATTGTCATGGCCAATGATCTAAAGCAACGGTGCGATGGGTTTAATTCCGTCCAAAATCTTGTCAAACTCTACCACCAGAACTGTATCTAATTGATCGGGTAATTCTTTCGGCAATTTGAACTCATATGAATCTCCAACTTTTTTACATTCCACAGCATCCCCATTTATTAAAAAGTATGCCTTAATAATAGTTCTGCTTTTTATAGCCTGGAGTACCAACTTCTCACCTTTAATATCCAATAGGTGTAAAAATAATTTTGCACCTCGGTAGGTTGATGTCAGGTTTTTTGTTGGAAGGTAAATTCCACCACGCGTTTCATATATGCTTGTGCCGTTCTTCCGCAGCCACTCCCCTATCTCTTCGAGCACTTTTACCTGTTCTGGTTCAATGCTTCCATCAGACCTTGGCCCCACATTCATCAACAAATTGCCATCTCCTCCGGCGGTGCTTGCCAAAGAATAAATACAATCTTTTGCAGAACTAACCTTCTGATTTGGTTTCCAGCCCCAGGATGGGGGAGTTAAAGTCATGCACGATTCCCATGGCCTTGAATTCTGAAAATCACCAACGTACTGTTCGGGCGTATCAAAGTCGCCGGGAATGGAGGCGCGGTTATTTATGATTATACCTGGTTGTAAGTGCCTCGCCAGATTGTACAATCCTTCAGCATCCCACATTTCTTCAGTAAACATACCACCCCACCAGGCTGCATCAAACCATAATACATCCACTTTGCCATACTGTGTTAACAATTCAGTGACACAATCGTACATATAGTGTATATACCGTTTTTCCTTTTCCGTAACATTCACCTTCTGATCGAGCGGAACGGATAACATGTCTGTTTCCCTGTTCGTTCCCAATGTTTTTTGAGTAGCGCGGTCTATTGGCTCATAGTCTGGATGGTACCAGTCTCTTTGGGAGTAATAGAAGCCCAATTTCAAGCCAGCGTTATGCACAGCATCGGCAAATTCTTTAAGATAATCCTTTCCAAATGGAGTCCGTATGATATTGTAATCCGAGCAGGATGTGTTCCACATATGAAATCCATCATGATGTTTTGTTATTATTACTATATACTTGACACCGGCATCTTTGGCAATTTTCACGAATGCTGACGGATTAAAATTTTCGAGTTTAAAATCCTTATAAAGATTGTCATAAACGGAATCGGGTACTGTTCCTATACCGATGTCTGGAAATTTATGAGTTTGCCTGCCCCATCCTAATTCCACTCCCTTTAAACTTGACAATCCCAGATGCACGAACATTCCGAAACGCGCATCCTGAAACCATTTTAGATCCCCTGGTTTTGCCAGGGAGGTGGTATCCCATTTTTGATCAGTAAATCGCTGAAATTTGAAAGCCGGCCGCCGTAAAGAGTCGTTCCACCTTACTGAATGCTGAGCCAGGCCCCCAATAGCAAATTGAACAACTAAAATAACCAGAACTATAGTTTTCTTCATGATCAAGTTATTATTCTCATCTGACAATTTTTTTAAGGGCCTTCATTACTTCCAATGATTTTTCTCCAAACGTACCCTCCTGGTAAATTCCTACATTGATGGTAACAGCTCCTCCTTTCTGCATGTTTGCTTTGATAAATTCCGCCAGTGCTTCTGCACTCAGCCAAGGGGATGCCATTGGAGAAGGATTGTCGTGAACCCAAAGGTTTTCAAGAACAATCAGCGATTGATACTGCAAACCGCGGCCCGGTCCCCTCTGTATGATGCGCTCTTCAGCCGGACGGCCCGGAACGTAGGTCTCTCCGAACCAAAAATCCTGCCAAGGAGTATTAACAGGGAGGATCCAGGTGTTGAACGAAACCAGTCGATCAGGATAGCCAATCTTACATAGTCGGTAGAGTTCCTCAAACGAAAAATCCGGATATTCCTCGTAACCCTGATACCAGCTGTCAAAACAATAAGCTGCAATCTTGCTTCCGTAATGTTCACCGATTTCGGTCAGTATTTCTCGGTGATTATCCATGTACTGTTCAGCCGAAACCTTCCCCATCCCCGCCATTCGTGGTGAATTCATGTAGATCATAAATTTGATGCCACGGGCATTCAGTTTATCCGACAATTCGATTAACAGATCTCGTTCCGTGGTCATCCCAGGGTGGATTTTCTCCCAGGCACGGATGGGTGCCGGACAATAACTTTCTCCATGTCCGTTTGTGAATAAAACATAACCGGCACCGGTCTGTTCAACAAAGTCAGCAAACGCATCCACATCGAAATCCCTTACAGCATCGGCATACGGTTTGTGCGGGCCAATTTTAGGCTGACTCTGCGAAGTCCAATGCAGCATGATTCCATAACCTGCTTTAACGAGCCAGTCTGTGCTGGCTCGTGCCTTGGCCGCTCTCTCAATTTCCGCATTTATTTCACTCTTGTCGGAAACCGGGATAAGCTCAATGCATCGAAAAAATAGCATGGTTCTTGGAATCGGATCTGCCAATCTGAATGAAATGATGGTTTCTCCGGCATTTAACATAAGAATTCCTTTTGCCGCAATTCTTTCATAGTTTTGCTGCCATTTGATATTGGACCCATAATAATAGCCCTCTGTTTTGTGCACCAAGTCTGTAAGGCTGTCCGTTTCGCAATCAATCAGAATTTTGGAACTATCACGGTCTGCCGCATAACTTAGCACAAGTTCATATTCTCCCGACTTTGGAACGTTGACTTTCCAGGTAAAACTTCCGCTACCCTCCATCAGAAATACGTCGCCGGGAAGCTTTTGCACCTGTTCAGATTTTTCTGCCCGGGACCCGTACAATACAATGCTGTATTTGGTCATGAACGGCTGAACGACCGGTTCGGTATCCGTTGCTGAACCTTTACCCTTTTGTTCTGAGGTGCAACCCGAAAAAAGGAGCAAATACAAAACAAGCCCGGAGAACGATATACTCCTCAGGATCCTTGACGTCTTTTTATTCCACTTTTTCATCTTCAAAGTTTTATTGATTTGCAATAGGTAACATCTTCAAACAATATTCCGTGATAACTGTCAAAATTATTTTAGACATACAATCATTTCCCCCGTGCAATTGATCGCACATATTTCATCATTTCAAGTGAAGCCGGTGAAACCGAACCATCTTCGTACATCAGCAAATTGAAGCTCATTACCAGCTTTCGTTCCATTGCATTTTTCACCAGTGAAGCAATTTGATCCTTGGTATACTGAGGTGGATTGATCGTGGTTTCAGGTTGGGCAATGCCCCAGTTAGGACCGTCCAATATAAAGTTGGCAAAACCTTGCAATCCCTTCTGGGGACCATCGGCAACAATACCATTACCGCCTTTCGGACCTGCTCCGTCAATACCCTTTTCATTACCTTCACCGAAAAAGAAATCCTGAAATTCGGTGAAGCGGGGCAGGATCCAGGAATTGTAAGCAATGAGTCTGTGGGAATTGCCTGCCTTAAGTGCCTTGCCCAACTGCTCGAACGGGCTGGGATAATATATCATTCCGTCATCAATCATCCATCCGGCGAGTTTCTTTCCATAGCGCTCTCCGACCTCGGTGGTAATTGAGCAGAAATTTTTTATAAATATTGTTTGATCATCCTGCGAAACCCAATTATTCTTCCACCATTCCAAATTGACATTTTCGCCATGACCGAGGTGATAATAGAGAATCAACTTGATTCCACGCTTGTTGAGCGCATCCGCCAGCTCTCCAATCAGGTCACGGGAACAGGTGCGACCGGGCAAGATGTTATCGATAGCCTTGATCGGTGCAGGGAAAAAATAGGTCGACCAGGTTGCTGACCAAACCACATATCCCGCCTCGACTTCCGCAACCATATTAGCAAACGCATCCACGTTGAAATCATCTATCATTTTTGGCCATGGCTTTTTAGCACCGTGCTGCGGGTAGCCCCATTCACCCCATTGAAACATCAAGCCGAATCCTGCATGAACCATCCATTTTGTGTTGGAGCGGAATTTCCTGATTCGCTCTTCAATATTACTTTTGTCGGCTAAGTTTATCAATTCAAGCGACTTAAATTTAAGGTTGGCCGGTTCCATAGCTTTCACCGAAATTTTATTTGTCCCTTTGCGAAGGGATAATTCTCCCGGAACAGCAATCTTGTCCCAGCCGGTCACTTGTAGTGTGCAAATAAGGCTGTTGACCGGACCCGCAATTTCAATCTTATTGCCGGGAGCACCCTCAATCAGCATGTCAGCCGTATACAGACCGTCTGCAGGTGCGTTGAGTGTCCATTCGAAAGAATCGTCAGGATTCTTCCAGTTTTGAACCCAGAATCGCTTTAAATTTGTGGGGTCAATGTTAAAAACTTTCAAATTACCCGTCAGCTTTGCGCGGTCCGACATGAGAATGGTCACATCGTTGGGCTTAATCTGAATCGCCACGAATTGTTCTTGCTGAAAGCATCCCGGTGCAGCGAGAACATTGGCAGGTTTTAACAAAATAAACAATCCTCCGAGGAGAATCAGGTTAATACCGCGAATAGGAATTTCCCATGCTTTCAGGCTGGTGAAGGCAATTTTTGTGGTTAGGGTTGTTTTCATAAGTAAAGTCTTTTCTTATCCCGAATAATTCTATTTTCTGGTGGCCCATTGAAGACCCATCCTTTTGCGAAAATCAAAAGCTTTACCGGAAAAACGAATATCGACTAAAACTGGTAAGCCTGTCAAACAAAGGCCTGCTGATGTGGTAATTAAAAAAAGGTAAAAACCAGTTTATAGGATACTGTTATTTAACAGTCAATTTTTTTGTCCTGATTTGATTCCGAACCTCTTTCATCACCTGAAGCGCTTTGTCACCAACCTGGCCATCCTGGTAAATGCCCATATTTATTGTCACTGCACCTCCATTGTTCATACAGTTGGCGATATATTCACTAAGTTGGGCAGAACTGTACCTGGGGTCGGGCATTATGGCTTTCTCCTGCACCCAATAAGGCTCCATAATCAACAGCGCCTGATACCGCAGGTCCGGGACAGGACCATTTTTCATGAACCCCTTTTCGGGAAGAGCTACCGGACTGGCTACTTCTCCGGCCCAATATTCCTGCCATGGTGTCACGGCAGGATAAATCCAGGAATTTAATGCGATAATTCTGTCTTTATTTCCTGCTTTTGTTGCTTCAAAAAAATCTTTGAATGAAACATCCGGATATTCTTCAAAACATTGATACCAGCCATCAAACCAATATCCCTCAATTTTATCCCTGTATCGATTGCCCATCTCGCGTAGAATTTCAGTGTTAATCTTCATAAATTCCACACCATCAACTTTTTTATATTTTGCTACCACGTGAGTTGGCAAATAGCATATCAGACGAACATTCTTCTTCTTAAGCTGATCGGCAATCTCCGCAATCAAATCCCGCTTGGTCGTCATTCCCGGATGGTATTTTTCCCAGCTTGCGATCGGTGCAGGACAGTATGCCTTTGCATGTCCGATCGTAAAAATGACATACCCAGCTCCAGTTGTTTCAACCATATTTGCGAATTTTTCGACATCGAAGTCGATCACAGCCTGTTCATAGGATTTGTTCGACCCATCCTGATTTACACTTTGTGAGGTCCAGTGAAACATCAATCCGTAACCCACTTTTCCAAGCCATTCCGTGCTAGCCCTGGAACCTACAGCCAGTTTTTTTTCTTTTTCAATGGACAGAGAAGTTGAAACGGGCACAAGTTCAATAGATCGAAAATTCAGGAGGACATTTTCATTGGCAATATTTGTTGACTTTATCATTACCTCCTGGCTTCCTTCCGGCAAAGGAATTTTCGATAAAATCTTTATTCTCTGAAAATTTTTCCCTCCACCTATCCAGGGTCCGGATGTTGGGTTGATTTTGAATTTGAATATTTTTGAACCGACTGAGAAAAACATTTCCTGGTTTTTACTTTCTCCCAGAACATCGGCAATCAAAAACAGGTCATACTTTTCATTTGATGGTACTTTTATCGCCCAACCCACTTCAGCATTTCCTTTCCATTTCATATGCTCTCCTCCCTGCAATACCAAATCGCCAATTTGCCGGGTTGCTTTTGAACAGTAAAGAAAGGTACTTCTGCCATCTTTCAGAACAATATCCTGGGCTGAACTTGATTTATCCTCCTGCTGAAAAGTTTGAGTGTATTCCTGAACTGATCCTAAATAAGTATCTATTATTCTATCGCTATCAGCAGAGTGATATACAACATTTATCCCAGCAAAACCATTAAGACTATGAATCAAAAAAAATGAAAGCGCCAAATATTTTGCATGCATATTTTAATGTTTTATTGTGCATAACAATAATTAAATTTATTAAAATCTCCTCAATGAGAAAATTAAGGGAGAGTGACGGCATATTACCGTCACTCCTCCTTGCCAGTTAATAAACTTTCTTTACCAATAAGGTTCAAATGGCTAAATTTGTCAATCGAACGCTTTAACTATTTCCCTCCATAAGATGGATTTTGTTCAATATTATTATTAGAGATTTCAAAATCCGGAATGAGCCAGGTATTATTATACAATCCGATTGGAACGGTTAGACTTGATCCTCTTGCCACCTGAACTTTATTAAACGTCTGGGTGCGTTTCAAATCAAACCACGCACTTCCCTCG
>QYQM01000069.1 GCA_007280905.1 Porphyromonadaceae bacterium
CTAGCTCCGGCAGTGATCCATTCTACCAACGCCTTTAACTACTTGCTGAAGGCATTGATGGCACTACCCCAGTTTATCTCTCAAAACAAGATCCTGTTAACAACTCTGGTCGGGGCCATCCTGGCATACAATGGCGCCTTGCTTAAAAGCATCGGCGCTTCGATCCTCGATACTGCAACCCGCATCAAGACAGCTATCGTTCTAAAAGCCACAACCGCTTCGCAGGCACTACAGGCAGAAATGACGATGGTCCAGGCAACCCAGACCAAGGCCCTTACCATGTGGCAGCGTGCTGCGGTAACCGTCCAATGGGCGCTCAACGCCGCCATGGCGGCCAACCCGGTTGGTTTGGTCATCGCCGGGATCACTGCACTCGTGGTGGCCCTGATGTACTTCAACAAAAACTCCAGGGAAAATCTGGAACTGGAAAATACCAAGAAGGTTTTAACCCAGGACCTCACGAAAGCCAACCAATCGCTCAAAACAACCTATGAGGAAATCGGCACCGAGATCGGAAACCTCAATAAGCTGAGCGTACAGGAAAAGACCGATCTGGACGACAAAATCAATAAAACCATCACCCTGGCCGAAGCTGAGCTCGATCTTCTGACCGCCCGACGGGGTGAGGTAAAAGCATCGAGTTCCAAAGTCACGACCGGACAATTTATCGGTAGCCTGTTCAATCCGGACAAGCTGAAAGAAAAAGCAAGGGAAAACGGTCTGAAAGCGGTTGCGCCCTTGGATGAACTCATCCAGGCACAGAGTGATCGTATCCAATCCCTGAGAGCGCAGAAAACAGAACTTGAAGACATCCTGCAAGCCGAAAGTCAGGGAGATTCCATCGGAACCGGTACCACCGTTGAGTTGGAATCCAAATTGGAGCGGTATACCACCGCCCTCAAAAATGTGACCCGTGGCAGTGAGGATTATATCCGGATCCAGAATAAAATCAAACAGGTTGAAGGGGAACTGGCAAAAGAACGGGGAGCCAGCGAATCGGCAGATAAAAAGTTTGACCGGGAGAAGGCGCTTGCCGATATCACCAAATCCCATGAAGAGCAGCTACTTCTCATAAAAACGCAGTATGCGCATGGGATCTCGGATAAAGAAACCTATTCAAACGACCTGGCCCAGGAAGATATCCGGTACCAGATGGAATATATCGCCCGGCTACAGAAGCACGGTCAGTCCACTATTGCTGAAGAACAAAAGGTTCAGGATCTGCTCATCGGAATCCGGGAGAATTGTGACAAAGAGGCTGAAGATGCCGCCAAGGCCCACGAAAAGTCCCTGGAAATGTGGGACGAGGAGTACAAAAAGTTCCTGGAGGATCTCGAGGAAAACCCCGATTTGACCGAGGATCAAAAGAAAAGGGTTCTGGAATACCAGTACTGGTGGGATACGAATGCTCAGGGGCAGCGGGAAAAGCTCCGGATGGAACTGGATGCCAACGTGATCTCGCAAACCGAGTATTACGATAAAATCAAGGCACTTGATAAAGATGCCGCTGAAAAAAAACTCCAGCATCTCGAGCAATGGGCAGGTGCGGCCACCTCCCTTGCTGAAACAGTCGGTCAGTTTATGCAAGCCCAAAAGGATCGCGAACTGGCTGCTGCCGGCAAGGATGATAAGAAAAAGGAGGCCATCGAGCGGAAATATGCCAAGCGGCAGAAAACCATTGCCACTGCCCAGGCTCTGATCGAAGGTGCATTGGAAATCGCACGCATCAACTCCAACGCAGGGGTGAATGCTGACTTGACCCAAACACTCCGGATAATCCTGACCGGATTGGCTGTTGCCCGAACGGCCGGCACGATTGCCGTGATTCAATCCCAGCAATTCGCATCTGGCCGGTACCCGGTCATGGGTGCTGATGATAAACAGATATACCAGGCATCGCTCCTTGGGAAAGTCCGCACGGGGATTTATAACAAGCCCACCTTGGGGCTTTTCTCGGAGAAGGAACCGGAGATTGTTATTGACGGACCAACTACCCGGAACATCAAGGCGAACTTCCCACAGATCCTGAGTGCGATTCAGGCGGCCAGGGTGCCGCAATATGCCGGAGGATTGT
This sequence comes from Porphyromonadaceae bacterium, assembly GCA_007280905.1. Taxonomy (GTDB): domain Bacteria; phylum Bacteroidota; class Bacteroidia; order Bacteroidales; family UBA12481; genus UBA12481. The sequence continues at coordinate 2,075 of QYQM01000069.1, forward strand.
ATCCGGAATTGGGAACCGGTCAGCAGGCTTTCCCTGCGGAGCTTAAGGATTTACTCATTGCGAATTACCGGATGATGCAAGAGGTGATGAATGCACATCAGAGGCCGGCTATGGTCAGTTTTCAGTCGATCAGGGACAGGCAGGAGGATTATGAAATGATCAAGTCAAGAACAATGATGAAGTGATTGTAGATCCCAAGCAAATCCAACACCATGTCCATGATTACGATAACGACTATTCCAAAAATCTGGACGAGCTACTTCCTCATAATTTTCTTGCAAAAAGCTCTGAAAATCTAGCAATCTTATCATAGATCTATCATAGGTCTGTGAACATTTAAGAGACTCTCAGAAAATCGGGGAGTTTTTTAAAGATATAATACGGGGTTCTCCGATTGCTTACGAATGTTCAGGTAATTTGCGTGGGCGCCAGGGGATGAATCTCTGCGAAAAAGTTTAAGTTATTAGCCGAAGAAAAATAACTGGATATTTTGGTTTAAAACTATTGAAGCCAACCTTTGTATGTTGCCAAATGGTATTCCCCATTCCTCGGAATGGGGAATACCGTAATAATTGCTGCTTGCTATTCAGGATTCGGCAGTGGACTTCCACATGGTATGTCCGGCCAGCCATTATAACAAACATTGCTATCACCTGTTTCTTGGCATTTGTACTTTTTACCATCAGTAGGTACACCATTCACGTAATAAGTACATGACTCTGACTGGAAACGCCAATAAGGCTCAGCAGCCTTTGCCTCTTTACTAGTTATTACCAAGATCCCACCCAATACAATTAGGTTGAAAAACACACTAGCAAAAATAAATCGTTGCTTTTTCATAATTGATGGAATTAATTAAAAATGGTTATTGAAAGAAAACTTTGCCAAAACTGGATTCGATTGTTCGTTTAATTTTAGTAGTCGACCTGCATTATTACTACCTAACACAGTGACAAGGCCTTCATTAATCAGGCTTCTTATGCCATCCATGTTCTCGATAATATCGATCGGGTTTCTTTCACTTATGAATTCTCCTCTTGAATTTGTATTCATATACATACTGGCCATTTCAAACAGGCGATATTTTCCATTATACTGAGGATGGTTTCGATGGTCTAGCGGAAAGTATATCGTATGGTCAGTATTCTTGCAATGAAATAGTCGAATAAAAGGCCTGGTGCCCTCCTTATTTTCAACTGTAAAGGTAAAATAAATAATATCCGGTGATTCGCTATAAAAATTTGTTCCATTTATAACATTTAAGGGGAGACCAATTGGTCTATTAAGTTTCTTTTGAGCCAATATCATCTCATTAAGTTGTTTCTGTGTGACTTTATTCTCTTTATAATCTACATAGATCCAAGGTTGCAGCCCCTTAGTTGTTATCTGGTAAATGGTATCAACATTATCCTTGTGATACAATACCTTGTCTCCAAATCGTGTAAAATCCTTAAAAGTGATTGAGTTTATAAGAGGATTGTATGAATGAATATCCTTAATATTGTTTCCTTGTTTATCGATTATGCAAATCTGGTTTTCCTGGCCGTTATTTCGAACAACATAGCTACCACTATCCAGAACCTCAATTGCATTTAAAGGCCTGGATACATGTATCTCACGCTTGAAAATTCCAAGGGCATCATAAACCAGAACCTTTGGGGGTGTGTTTGAACAAAGAACCAATTCATTTGTATATTCATCCATCGCCATAAACATAGGCTTGACTGTTTCACGAGGTCCTTTACCTTTCTCATGAATTTTATTTACAAAATTGCCGACACTGTCAAAAATAAATAGTGTTTGACTAATACTTCTGTCGAATATGTAATATAAACTATTTTTCTCAATTATTTGGGTGATCTCCCCGATGAGACAATTGGCATTGGTTTCCAACGGGATTAAGTCCAGATGCTTAACCACTTTTGAGTAGTCACAAGAGTAATCGTAGAAGTCTTTATTATATTCAATGGTTCTAGTTTTTCCCGGCTTTTGAATTTCGTGATCTTTGCAAGAAGTTAGTAATAAAAGAAGGACAGATGCAGAATAAAGTTTTAAACAAAGCATATAATTAGTGTTTCAACGTTAATATTTCAATATACCTTTCAAACAAAGAGGCTCCCTTATTTGTTAAAATAAAACTATTATTAATTATCAAATTACTATCAACCCAAAAGCAATATGGTTGTTCGAGGGATTCACAAGGTGTGTGCAAATTTAGCTCACTTTTATAATATACATTGTACGGTAATTTTGTATCCCTAATGAAATATTTTAATTCAGTTGATTTTTTATAATCAGTCAGCACAATAATCTTATGATTCATAAAGTCTTTGCTGAATTTTTGTAAAACCACAATATAATTATAATAACATGACAAACAATTGAACTCGAAAAACCGAACAATAATTGTGTTTGTTTGATTAATCAATTCCCTGATTGATTTCTTATCGCCATTAATATCGTAAACTAATAATTCACCTGATAAAGTACATCCGTTGTTTTTAAATTCCATTTCCATACATGTATCCCTTTGAGAAAGTTGAGAAGTTAAAGAGAGATTTTTATATGTTAGTTCTGAATTCATTGCCCGATTCTTATTGCGCTGATTAGAAAGAATTATTAGACCAACGGTATTTATTAGAAAATATAAAACAATCGCATTTCGCATGAAAATGCCGAATTTTCGATTGTTATCATTTTTATTCATTAGATATATTTTAAATCTGTTTTTCACCAGCTCTTTTGTTTTAAATAAATAATTATCCGTAATCATAAACCTAAGTTACCCAATTGAAAGATAAGCTTGAAACTAGCAATCTATCAAAAAGTTTCTCACCAATATGCCCGCGATTTAGATTATAGTTGAACTCATCAAGGTATTTCTGAAAGAAACCATAGGAAAAATGGTGGTAGCTGTTAAACAAATATAGCTTAATTATAGCCACCGTAGCATAAACCCAAGAAAGTTTCTTCCTTACTTTTTTAGGAGGTATGCCTTTGAGTAAATCCATCAAGGTCACTTGCTTCTCCTTGGAATTACCTTTCCCGAACCTTGGTCCTTGGTCTGGCATCAGAAAGGTCCCAGACACACTCGTTTCAACTGAGAATGAATCCATTGAGTTTGTATGAAGTTTGAGTTTGATGTTTTCATGGAAGAAAGGTAAGAATGATTTTTATACAAACTGCCAAAATGTATAAACTGCTTGAAATTTCATGTGGATGGTAGGGTTTTAAGGATGGATTGCATTTTCGATAGGTGAAAATGACCATTAATGGGTACCAAATTGCCCCTTTCTATCCTTCTTTTTCCCCCTTTTTAGCGAGTCATCGACCGGATTATTATAACCAAGGTCTAGAGAAAAATAACCCTTGAAAGAATGGGATGAAAAAACCTGTCGTTTCCAACCGAAGACCAATGAATTGAAATTCAATTGATTTTTCGAATATATGTCGTAATCTGGATTCATTAGTCGCTTCATATAACTCAAAAGAATTATAATTGGCCTGACTTTGTGAAAAACCATATTTGACAAACAAAGATTATTTGGCATCGGGGTTAGCTGCTAATCCAATCCCGAAACCATTTCTAACCCCATAATCAAACCATGCGGACATGATTCCCCAGTCACTGGAAACTTCATAGTTCATGGTCATAGCAAGTTTTAATTTCGTTTCTTGACATAAACCGCCAAATCTAATCGTTAACCTGGCTAAAGTGATAAAGAGAAGTTTTTTTATTTGGCAAGGAGTTTTGGTTTGAATTATAAATTTAGACAAAAACCGTGCCTTCCTGGAGTTTTTAGAAATCAATGATAGTTCCGTTGGCACCTTCCTGGCATAAACGAAAAAACACTTACCCGTCTGATGAGGTAAGTGATTCATTTTCCATGCGCTCATGGACTCGAACTAAGGAACCCTCTTATAGTCCTTAGTGCTTGATGATTTTGAGTTTCCCGCGAACGGTATGTTCTATTGACATCCTTCTGCACATAAGTTAAAAGCCTTTTGCCATGTGGAGCCTACTTGAATAATTCATAGGTTGCCTTTGGTTTTGAACAGCCTTTGTTGCTCACTTTGCTTGCTACCAAAAAAGAAAGCCGCATTTTACTGCGGCTAACTGTTTTATTATCTGGCGCTCCATCAAGGATTTGAACCCTGGATCCTCTGATTAACAGACAGGTAGTCCCATGATGATTTATGGTTTTCACTGGTAGTCTGTTCTAATATTGTTTGTAAAAGGCATTTAGGTCATTTCCATTGTACTAACACTCTTATTTGCCTGTCCTTTTTTACCCAGTTCCCGGATTCTACTTTCGGGCAAACTGATATAAAATGGAACAGCTTCTTGCCCTTGCCGGTGCTTTAATTGTTATCCTTCTCGGGATCGTCGGATTCTGGATCCAGAAGTGGATCAAGTCAACCGACGCTCTGACTGAGGCCATTTCAGACCTCAGGGCTGAAATCGCAACCAACCAGGTTACAGTAGAATCCCTCAAGCAGCATTGTGCCAACCGCTGCACCATGATTGATGGGCAGATAAACCTCCATACCAAATCCATCCAGGAGAATTCACTCGATATCGCTCTCCTGAAACAATCCCTGCATTATGAAAGTGAGTAAGGATTTTTCACTGGCCGAATTCGTGCCACCGGCTATTTATGAGCATTTCGTGGATAAATCGATCTGGTTCATCGATCCGAAAATCGAGCAGATGGCGCAGTTTATCAGGGATCGGTTCGGGAAGCCGATCACGATCAATAACTACCTCACCGGAGGGAGTTATCAGTACTCTGCATTCCGGGATAGCGCCTGCACTATTGGAGCCACCAACTCACAGCACCGTCATGGCCGGGCCATCGACTTTCGGATTCAGGGAATGTCACCGATGGAAATCCGGGCGGACATCATCAAGAATTTTGAACTGTACCGCCCAACTGGCCTGACCACTATTGAAGGGGGAACCCCAACCTGGACACACATCGACTGCCGGTATACCAATATGGATTCATTATTAATCGTACCCTATAAATAAAAAGTATCATGA
>QYQM01000131.1 GCA_007280905.1 Porphyromonadaceae bacterium
AAGCGTTTCGGTGAACAGGTAGCAGTGGATCATATCAACCTGGAAGTAAATCCGGGCGAGATCCTCGGCTTCCTCGGGCCGAACGGGGCCGGCAAAACCACGGCAATCAGAATGTTCTGCGGATTGCTGAAACCCGATGAAGGTGAAGTGCTGTACAATGGCCAAACCCTTCACCATTTTCCAGATGGTAAATCATTACTTGGGGTGTGTCCGCAGGAAAATGTCCATTGGGAACGACTCACCAGTCTCGAGCAAATGATTTTTACAGGAGAGATGTATGACCTTCCTCGAAAGCTGGCTAAATCGCACAGTATCAGCCTTTTGGATCAGCTCGGACTGACCCCTCACTCCGGTAAGCAGGCGCGAAGGCTTTCGGGCGGGATGAAACGAAGGTTGAACATCGCCCTCGCTTTGGTTCATGATCCGGCTGTTCTGATACTGGATGAACCCGAGGCCGGCCTCGATCCGCAAAGCCGTTTATTGATGCGTGAATTCATCCGGAGTTTAGCCGGTTCCCGAACGATTATCCTCACTACCCATAATATGGACGAGGCCGATCGTTTATCCAACCGGGTTGCAATTATCGATCAGGGAAAAATCCTGATGGTGGATACTCCGGAAAAACTTAAACACTCTATCGGTACCAATGGCACTTTGCAGATTAATTTAGATAAACCTCTGGAAAATTCAGCCATTGAACATCTTAAGCGACTATTTCCCCTCATCCGAAAACTGACAACCGACAACGGACAACTTCTCGCCCAATGTCCGGACCCTATACAACTCCTGCCACTGCTGCTCGAAACGCTCAATAATGCCGGATTTCACGCAAGTGAGATCAAGCTGCGGGAAAATACCCTGGAAGATGTATTCATTTTACTCACCGGTAAAAACTTGAGATCATGAAACTTTTAGCAGTCATCCGTAAAAGCTTTACCGAGCAAATCAGGCAGTTCTGGATCCTGGTGCTGACGATTTCCATGGCACCTTTCTTTGTAGGAGTCTATTACCTGATTTACAAAAGCACAACCTGGAACCTCCAGGTGAGCGTGGTCAATCTCGACCAGCACTCCGGCGTTGCTCCTACTGCTGATTATTGTGAAAAGTTGCTTAAGTACCTTAACTCGGTTAAAAACGACACAATGCCAGTCACTTTCCGGGAAGTAAGTGACCGGACTATTGCAGAGGAACAGATCCGGAATAAGAAATCTCATGCGATGATCATAATCCCTGCCGGTTTTTCCGACAGTATCCGGCTGAAGCAATCGGGTGGCAACGTGAGGGTCCCTTTCGAGTTGTCAGGGAATCTTACTGAAATGAGTTATATGATTTCATCTATCCTTGGTATCACTTATGTATCCGGATTTATTAATGCAGTTACCGGGGCACAGGAACCATATCATTTCTATGAAACGCCGGCGGGCAAATCCTCGATGCTGAGTGATTTTGCCATCGCCATACCCGGATTGCTGGTACTGGCCACTATCATGCTTATGTTTTCCGGGGCGATTGCTTTTGTTGTGGAGCCCGAAAAAAGGACCATGCTCAGGATGAAACTTTCGAGGGTAAGCCCGCTGACCTTCATAACAGGGATAACGGTTATCCAGGTTCTGGTTGGACTGGTAAGCATTCTGTTGACCTTGGGAACTGCATACCTGTTTGACTTTGATTTCTCCGGCTCTTTCTGGCTGTTTCTGCTAGTATGCATCCTCACTTGCCTGTCAGTCATCGGATTCAGCCTTATTCTCGCCGGAATAACCAAATCTGTCAATGAGGTGCTGGTTGTCGGGAATTTTCCACTTTTCCTTTTCATGTTTTTCTCCGGGAGTATGTTTCCAATACACGGCGCCACGCTCTTTACGTTTGGAGGCTATGATTTCACGATTCCGGGACTGATGTCGACCTACCATGGCATTGAAGCCCTGAAGCAGGTTCTGATTTTTCAGGCGGGTACAGGAGAGATCTGGCCGCAGCTCGTGTCGCTCACCGGCCTCACGATCGTCTATTTTCTGATCGGCTATTGGATATACCGCAAGAGGCACATGGTGGTGTTTTGAGGACTGAAAACTTCGTGCAGCGTGACGGGGCCCCATCGCGCTGTATGAAGGTCTTGTCACCATGGCATGGAAGGGTGAATGTCGAGATTCGAATTAAGAATTCCGAAGTCGAAGATTCAAGTATCGCGAAGGCTAGCTTCAGAGGTGGCTTTATCACGCATCACGCGTCTCGTGTCATGATTGTCTTCGTTACTGGTCACTCCTCATGTAATCCCTTACTGCTCTGGTCAGGGTTTTTTTGATCATTTTCCAATCCGGTGAAGGATCGTTGATAAAAACCGGCCATTCGCTTAAATCAACATCATCAAACCATAAAAGGCTCTTTAATGCTATAGTATCGTTTTGAAGTGAATATTTTTGCTTGTAAAAGGCAAGCATTTCTTTCAGATCGAATTTTTGAAGTAGAAAGAAGATATCAATAAAATCTTTTACCCGTTGGCCGCTGGTTGTAATGGCATTGAGTTTCATTGCAATAATGTCGTGTTCTGAAAGCAGGGTAATTCCGTTAAATAAATAGGGCTCTCTGATGAGCGGGTAACGATGTGCAAGGATATCAACCTTGATAGTTCCAATACTTCCTTTAAGGGTATTGATGGCAGAGTAAAACAGATTAAACTTGAAATCGCAGGTCAGGTTCTCCAACAATTGTCCGGTTTCAAAAGAAAAGGATGAAAAAAGATCAATATCAAGCGAGTACCGGTGTGACAGGCTAAGAGCCAAAGCTGTTCCTCCGACCAGGTGAAATCCCTTAAGATACTCTTTAGCCTGAAGATCGACAATCAGGTCCAACGTTTTCCTGTCAACTGCCTCTGTGTGTAACATTTGAAATTTTTCTTGGGTACCCCGAGCACTACCGAAAAAAAATTAAGGGTTTTTGGGTCGATATAGGTAAGTCCGCACAACGTTTTAATTATGGCCTCCTTGCCATAAAAGCGAGTTAATAGCTTCACTTCGTTGAGATTACCAAGAGTGAAAACCCTTTCAATGATAATTCGGCGTGAGTTAATCGGGTCCAGTTTTTCGTAATCCAGATCCCAAAAATACACCGGATTTAACTGATGGATGAGGCTATTATCGGTTAGAACTCCTGCACTGACAGGTTGGTAGTTTTCAGTTATCGGTTGACGGATTATTGTCAAGTTGTCGGATTAAGTAAGTTAAATATTGAGTTGTTTATTCAAAGATAGGTATTTTTCCTGAAAGACACAAATCACACGTCACTGGTCACTTGTCACTCTTTCGCATCATGCATCATGCGTCATGGGGCATAGGTACCTATAAGGCTGGGGTTAGTCAAGAGCCAGCCCAAGCGATAAGATAATGGTGAAAGCAAGGGTTCGCCCCTACTTGAATCTACAACCTCAGAATTCGGAATTCTCAATTCGAATCTAGAAATTTCACCTTCAACCTTCAATCCTTTCACCCTTTTTTCCCTCAGTATTTGTGCCCCATGAACCCCATCCCCTGATTCACATAGCCATCAAAATCGAAGAAGGTACAGTTTTCCCAGGCGGAGCCGGTACCCCATGGGTCTTTGACAGATGAACTGATCCAGGCGGGCTCCCAAACCATGATGCCCATGCCGCCACCATCCATGATGGCTTTCGTGAGGTCAATCATGTATTTTAACTGACCTTCCGGAGTGATCGGATATCCGGGCTCAGCATCCCCGGCATTGAAAATATTACCATAGGAATCAGCATTTTCAATGGTCCAGGGATAGGCAGTCTCGACGATCATAACCTCCTTCTTGAAGGTTTTCTTAAAATCAGCCACGTATCTGGATATATCACCGATCGGTACATCGCTCCACTTCGAATAATAAGAAAATCCAAGAATATCAAAATCGCTGACGTCGCCTGAACGGGTGATGTTTGAATACCAGGATTCCACATTCTCGGGTTGGGCCACATGAAGGATGACCAGCGGTTTGATATTGGAATGCTTCGAAACATCACGCACCGCCTTGATCCCCGAATTGATCAGTTCACCGAGTTTTGGCCAGCCATTGCTGGCATAGCCGCCAAGAGGAAGCAGCATCCCCGGATTGATCTCGTTTCCGATCTGAACCATTTCCGGCATCAAACCTTCCTCGCTTAAAGTCTGTAAAACCTGATAGGTATATTGATACACCGAATCGCTTAAAGTCTTAAAGTCTAACCCCCCCCAGGCTGCAGGAATTACCTGTTTCTGCGGATCAGCCCAGGTATCGGAATAATGGAAATCGAGGTTAACGGCCAATCCGGCCTCCCTAGATCGCCGGATCGCCACTTTTACGTCGGCCAGATCATTGTACATTTTGGTTCCGGCACTCCCGTAAACTTCTTTTGTCCAGGTCGGTGTGTGCCACAACCTTAAGCGCACCAGGTTGGTCCCATGGTCCTTGAAAATCGTGTACGGATCCTTTACCTGGCCGTTATCACGATATACGCCACCATGTTCGAGAATCTGGTTCACATACGACAGATCGGCACCCATCACAAATTGGGTTTTCCCGAGAATTTCCTCTTTATTACAGGAGGCGGGCAGGCTCAGGACGGCCAGAATCATTAATGGAATCAGGCCTGAAGTAATAATTCGTTTCATAGGGTAAAGTTAATGATAAATCATTTGGCTCTTTTTCAACCGATCTTATTCTATGATCCTAATAAAACGTGAATTTTTAGGTTTCATCCGAAATTTTAGCGTGAATTTTTAAGATTAGCCACGATACTGTCGAGTCTTATCTGGCATTATTTGAAAGGTCATTTGTAATTTTCCGACTGGGTGGATCCAGCCGGAACCTTCGCAACGAAATCAAGTGGGGTAATGCCCGAGCCCGTTCAACCCGCTCCTGGCAGGAAACCTATCAGTCAGGCGTGGATTTGATAAACCGGGATAATTATCTGGATTTTATAGGGTTTTTGACCAACTAATCCTTGGGCAATTTCAATATCGAAAATTCACCGATCCTGAATGCAACGTACCGAAAAACCGCTCGTTTTATCAGATAAATATACTGATAGCCATCATTCCCGTAAAATAAAATTCGGAGTAGCATGACGGGGTCCCGGCTTCTGCCGGGATGACAAGGCTTCGATCAACATTGGCACATTAGCACATTGGCACATTAGCAAATTAGCAAGTTGAATTTCCTAACTTTACCGGGTTGGAAAGAAACTTTAACAAACCGATTATGTTACGTACCACAGCACTTTTTATGACCGGATTAATTGCACTCTGCTTCTCATGCAGCAAGCAAGAATCAAATTATCCCGCCAACCGGAAACCACTGAAAGTCAATGCTTTCATACAGCTTCCACTGGGAACAGTGAAACCCGCAGGATGGCTGAAGGATCAGTTGCAAATTCAGGCCAATGGCTTACCCGGCCATTTGGATGAGTTCTGGCCTTCATTGACCACCTCGGCCTGGCATGGTGGCGAAGGTGAGGCCTGGGAACGGGGCCCCTATTATCTTGACGGACTGGTTCCACTTGCTTATCTCTTGGATGACAAGCGCCTGATCGAAAAAGTTAAAACCTGGATGGAGCCTATTCTGGCCTCAGAAAAATCTACCGGCTGGTTTGGTCCGGAAAAGAATAAAGATCGCTGGCCATTGGCCGTCGGCCTGAAAGTATTAAAAAGCTATTATGAAGGCAGCAAAGATCCACGTGCTCTGGAGATAATAAAAAAGTATTTCGTTTATCTCGCGGATAACAGTCCGGATTGGCCGGATAAGGAATGGCGCGGTGTGCGTGCCATGGAAATTGCAGTTACCGGATATTGGCTCTTCCGTCAGACTGGTGATACCACTATCTTAAAGACAATCAGTTCCATACAGAAAAATTCTTTCTCCTGGACGAACTATTTTAACACCTTTCCATGGGATTCAATGGCAGCCCATGAGGGCCGGATTCCAAAAATCTGGGATGCCATCGGCCTGACTGCTCACGTGGTCAACAATGCCATGGCCACAAAATACCCTGGTATCTGGTCGCAGCAGTCGGGTAAAGCAGCTGATTTACAGGCATCCTATGATGGAATGGCCAAGCTTGATATCCATCATGGTCAAACAGGCGGCCGTTTCTCGGGCGATGAGCACCTCAACGGACCGAACCCGGTTCAGGGTACCGAAATGTGCGCCGTGGTTGAGTATATGTTTTCTCTCGAAAACCTGATCGAGATCACCGGTGATGTAAAATTGGCCGACCGGCTGGATATCCTTGCCTTCAACAGTTTGCCGGGAACCTGCACGGCCGATTATTGGGGACACCAGTACGACCAGCAGGCTAACCAGGTCCTCGTTAGCAATGCTCCGCGCCCCTGGTCGAGCAATGGCCCGGAATCCAATGTTTTCGGCACTGAACCAGACTTCGGCTGCTGTACCGCCAATGGTCACCAGGGATGGCCGAAATTTACCCAGTCGCTCTGGATGGCCTCTCCCGATGGCGGTCTGGCTGCCATCAGTTATGCCCCTTGCACGGTAAATGCACTTGCCGGTCCAAAAGTTCCGGTGGGCATCGAGGTACAATCCAACTATCCGTTTGAAGAAAAGGTCGTTATCCTGGTAAATCCGGAAAAAGACGCCACATTCCCCATCTATCTGAGAATACCCGAATGGGCAGCGAAACCAACGGTGGCCATTAACGGGGAGCCCTTTTCCTGCAAAACCGGCGAATTCCTTTCCATGTACCGGAAGTGGAAAAAAAGCGATCGTATCGAGCTGATTCTGACATCGCCTGTTCGCATCGAAACCCGTTACAATAATGCCGCTTCAGTGGCTAAAGGGCCGCTGTTTTTCAGTTTGCGGATCGCCAAGAAATATACCCCGATCACTACGATTAAGAAGACCTACGCGTACATGGGATCAACCGATTGGATGATTGAACCCGCAAGTCCATGGAATTTCGGACTCATAATCGACAACTCCGACTTGTCGAAAAGCTTTGAAGTGGTAACCAACCCAGTCGGAAAATACCCGTTTGGCGACCAGGGGGATCAAATTTACAATGCAACCAAAGGGGGTTTTGATACACTCAGCCAAAATCCTCCGATCATGCTGAAAGCCAAGGGAAAACTGATTCCTTCATGGGTTATGGATAATAATAACGCAGGGTTGACCCCGCATTCGCCGGTTGTATTGACCGGGGACGCGGCACAAGCCGTTGCGTCTGATATCGAATTGATACCATACGCATCGGCGAAACTGAGGCTGAGCGAAATACCGGTGATTAAATAGACCTCCAATTTCAGAATGTAAAATAAGTATATGAAGCACGTCTCTTTTCTCTTGCTGGTCGTAACCTTACTAACGGCCTGTGCGCCAAAAGGGAACGAATGGAAAACCGATCAGTTTCTGATCAAAATTTCAGAAAAAGGCTATGTAACAGCACTATCTGATCCTGGCAGCGGGAAGAATTATCTTTCTGAAAATCAGCCTGCCCCACTAATGCAGATCAGGACCGGCGGCACGTTTATGTCACCGGTCTCCTGTAAGGTCGATAAATCCGGCGGGATCATAACACTGGCATTTGATGGTAATCGGGAGGCCAAAATCCATATCGAAGCAAAACCGACTCACCTGATTCTGAAACTGGAGGAGATCACTGGAGCGGATTCACTCGATCTGATTGTTTGGGGTCCCTACCCGACTTCTATCAGTGAGATTATCGGAGAAACGGTTGGCGTTGTCCGGGATTCAGTATATGCCATTGGGATACAGGCTTTAAACCTGAAAACCCTGGGAGGATATCCGACAGAAGAAAGTGATATAGAGCCATCCTTTGACCTATTCGAAACCAATAATCTGATTGATGTTGCGGATTCAATAAAAGTTTTTTATCGCGGTCAAACCGCCCGTAAAGAATCATATGGAAGCATTATCCAGGCTTACTGCCGGAACCGGAATAAGGAGCGCATCATTTCCAACTGGGCACACGAATATTATGTAGCTCCGGCATTCAATGATGGTGGCGTAATCGGTTCATCCATAGCTCTATTCGGATGCAAAGCACCGGAGGCGTTGAAAACGATCGGTGAGATTGAAATCGCCGAAGGCCTTCCCCACCCGATGATCGACGGCGAATGGGGAAAAACAGCCAGAAGTGCCACCGCCGCCTATCTGATCATGAATTTTGGTGTGAAAGAATTTGAAGATGCCCTCGATCTCACGAAAAAAGCAGGACTGAAATACCTGTACCTTGAAGGCCCGTTTGAAACCTGGGGCCATTTTAAACTGAACGCCAAACAGTTCCCGGAAAATTGGGAAACCATGAAACTGATGGTGGATCGTGCCGCTGAAGAAGGCATTCGTTTAGGGGTTCATACCCTGTCGAATTTCATCACCACCAATGATCCGTATGTAACCCCGGTGCCGGATCCAAGACTGGCCAGGGTAGGTTCATCCACACTCACTCAATCCATCGGCAAAGAAGATAAAACGATCGGTATTGCAGATCCGAAGTTTTTTAATCAGATGAAAAACAACACCTTGCATAGTGTGCTGATCGGTAACGAGCTGATCCGGTATAAGGACGTATCAGCCACCGCGCCCAGGGTTTTGACTGCCTGTGAGCGGGGAGCTTTCGGAACTATCGCAGCGGCACATGAAGCCGGGGCCGATATCGGGAAGCTGATGGATCATGGTTACCAGACATTCCTTACCAACAATGAGTTATCGATGGAAATGTCAACCCGAATTGCCGAGTTTTTCAACTTTACCGGTTGCCGTCAAATCTCATTCGATGGTTTGGAAGGCAACTGGTCAACGGGTATGGGTGAATATGGCCGTCAGCGGTTTACCCAAAACTGGTATGATCAGTTAAAGCCCGATCTTAAAGGTCAGGTGATCACCGATGCCAGCGGTCCGGGCCACTATTTCTGGCATATGTTTACCCGGATGAACTGGGGTGAACCCTGGTATGCCGGTTTCCGCGAAAGCCAGACGCAATACCGCCTGCTGAATCAGCTCTACTTCCAGCGAAACCTGATTCCTGCCATGCTTGGCTGGTTCCGGATGACACCGGAAACAAGCATTGAGGATATCGAATGGCTACTCGCACGGTCGGCCGGTTTTGATGCAGGGTATGCCCTGGTTACCTCCCTGGCAGCTGTCAACCGGAATGGCTTCAGTGACAAGATCCTTTATGCCTTGCAGGAATGGGAACGGGCCCGAATGGCGGGTGCTTTCCCGTCAGAAGTGAAAAAACAGATGCAGAATATCAAAAAAGAATTTCATCTTGAGATGGATGGGCCCAATAACTGGAACCTCTATCCCTACACCACCTGGCGCGCGGAATACAAGCCCGGTGCTGGTCTGATGACCATCGAAATTAATAATGAAAATCCGGATCAGCCGATCCAATTCATTCTTTCAACCGGACCGGGAAACTCAGCAACTCTTATCAGAATGGATATCGATGGTGGCCGCAAGATTTTTATACCATTGGATCTGCCTGCTAACCACTGCATTAAGTATACCGGAGGGAGCTACATTTACCTCTATGATTCAAGCTGGCAACTGGTTGGCACCGATCAGCTCAAACAATATGATGTAACCCTGACCCAGGGGAAACACAAGCTGGACTTTGAAGCAGTATTTACTACTACGGGACCCAAACCGGGGATCAAGATCGAGCTGAAAACGGCCGGTCTGCCGCATCATTTATAACAATATACCATGCAAAGCAGAATTATCCTGATTTTGGCCGCAGCAGCGATTCGCGTGAGCCTTAATAAGTATTCGTCATCCGGCTCTGCACTACCACAACGAAATCACCTTTGCCTTTGGTTTCTTTCTCAAGCTCTTTCAGTTCATCCTGCGAAACAGTGGTAATAACAACGATTTTTGCATTGGGCTGAAGTTTTTTCAGGTACCAGATGATCCCTTCGTGATTATCAGAGTGGTATGAACCGTTAAAGTGGATGAATTGTTTGCCGGGTTGGTAGTATTTATTCATGAACCAGGCCATTGTAGCATCCTTGATCGCCTGCGCTTTCAGAAGGTTCTGTCCGCTATGAGCGGCCATGGCACCACCGCCAGGAGCAGGCATTGCAGCAGCAGGAGCAGCAGGCATTGCAGCAACTGCAGGAGTTGCCTTTCCGCCACCCGCCGGAGCAGCCATTTCGTTCATCATACTGAGCATATTCTTATAGCATGGAACCTCCGGATCAAAAACAATCGGGAGCGGAGGAAGGAAAGCTTTAGCCTCGGCCGACAAAGAATCAAGCACATCAAACCCTTTCGAAGCAACCAGCGAAGCGTATCTGCGGGGAACATTGGTTGCCACAAAGGGAATTTTCTTTTCCTTGGCAAACATCAGAAGAGGCTTATAGTCAGTTGGATAATTCTTCCACAACCGGCAATCTTCAGTAAACTTTTTATCGGTCAGAAATCCGTTGAACAGTTCATCAATCAGAATCTGATTATCGGTTTCAAACATCTCGGCACCGAGTATCAATTCCTGTCCCTTTTCCTCGAAAAGATCACGCGTGATCTCCAATTCCAGCCAATGAGCAATGGCATTGTTGTGAAGCTCGCCGTAAAAAACAAAATCTGCTTTTTGAAGCTCCTTCAGCATTTTACCGTAACGAACCTCACCTCCGTCACCGGTAAAGATTTGGTATGCAGGCTTATCCTGCGACTGTAGCGATAATGAAATCAAAAGGGTAACCAGGGTAATCAGGATGTTTTTCATTGTATTGGGATTTGCTTTGCTGCGAATGTAATATAAAAAGGCTGCGTCCGGATAGCAGACACAGCCTTTTCATAAATATTAAGTCAGGATATTAATTGTGCGCGATCGGATCTGGATTTCCGTCCGGATCACCAGAAACATTACCATCCGTTCTTATGGCACCTAGCAGCAAAAGGCCAGCCACGTGCGGTGCAGCCATTGAGGTTCCACTCATCGTGGCATAGGTCCCGCCCTTGTAACAGGAATATATACTTACGCCCGGAGCGCAATAATCAATCGGAGGATTTCCATAGTTCGAGAAATAGGCCCATTTATTCAAATTGTCCATTGCAGAAACAGTATAAATGTTTGGTCCATTGACACGTGCAGGAGAATGATTATTAGCATTGTCGGATTCATTTCCGGCAGCGATGGCAACTTTAACCTTTGCCGACATGGAATAAACAGCATCATCCAGAGATTGGCTTACTCCACCGCCAAGACTCATATTTGCCACGTCGCCCAAAACGCCATTAGCTTTGACATAGTCGCAACCGGCAATTACGCTGGAGGTTGTACCGCTCCCGCGACGGTCGAGCACGCGAACTGCAACAACGGCTGCTCCGGCAGCCACACCGATTACACCGATAGTATTATTTTTAGCGGCAATTATACCGGCCACATGAGTTCCATGACCATTTTCATCCTGAGGGCTTGTACCAATGAAATACCTGGAACTGGTTACATTTACGTTAAGATCCGGATGAGTCAGGTCAATACCGGAATCGATAATCCATGCCTTTCCGGTCGCTCCGCTTATGCCACCACCAACACGGCTTATGCCCCAAGGAGTTACCTGAGTTGGCTGAGTGCCACCACCGCCACCAGGCTTCCCTAAAGAAATTTCCTGATCGGCTTCGA
>QYQM01000024.1 GCA_007280905.1 Porphyromonadaceae bacterium
CCACGGATTCGGTCATCCCCATGCGGGTTCCGAAAGGCCGTGAGTTTTGCGCAATGTGTCATGCAAAAAACGCGGCCCGTAAGGCTGATAATGTGGTTCAGGTAAATGTAACCGAACATAATATCGGACAAAATTGCACGGAATGTCATAATCCTCATAGTCCATGGCTAACAATCAAGTAAAATCCAGACGCCGGTTTCTGACCGATGCAGCACTCCTGACAGGGGGCATCTTTGTAGCCTCAGGCTTAAATCCTTTTGGCAAACTTTTGTACGCGGTTGAACGGAAAAATCCGAAAGGACCATGGTACGGAATGGGCATCGATCTTGAGAAATGCATTGGCTGTGGACGATGTGCTGATGCCTGCAAAACGGAAAACGATGTACCCAGGGAACCCTTTTTTTTCCGGACCTGGGTGGAACAATACACGATCCTGAATGACGGTTCTGTTAAGATCACTTCCCCAAATGGCGGAATCGACGGTTTTAAACAGATGTATCCGGATGAAGAGATATTCAAATCCTTCTTCGTTCCGAAAATGTGCAACCATTGTGAAAATTCTCCCTGCGTTCAGGTTTGCCCGGTTGGGGCAACTTACGAGAGTCCTGAGGGGATCGCACTGCTTGACTCCTCCTATTGTATAGGTTGCCGTTATTGTGTGCAGGCTTGTCCATACGGCTGCCGGTACATTCATCCCACACGCAAGGTGGTCGACAAATGCACGATGTGCTACCATCGGATCACTAAAGGTCTCCTGCCTGCCTGCGTGGAGGTTTGCCCTAAGGGAGCCAAGATATTCGGCGACCTGAACGACCCGAAAAGCGATCTTGTAAAGTTTAAGAAGGAGTATTCCTGGCAAGTGCTTAAGCCTCATATGAATACGGATCCTAAAGTGTTTTATAACGGATTAAGGGCGGAGGTCAGATAAAATGGGACCACATTATCAACACCTATATGATATGCTGTCCAAAGTGGATGGCTACATTTATCCAAATGAGATCGATCTGAACTGGAGTATTCTTATTGTACTCTATCCTTACATAACCGGATTGGTTGCAGGGGCATTCATTCTCGCGTCACTCGAGCGGGTTTTTAAGGTAAAAGTCCTTAAGCCTACCTATACAATTGCATTACTTTCCGCCCTTGCTTTTCTGCTGGTAGCCACGATGCCGCTCATCAGCCACCTGGGCAAACCACTAAGGTTTTTTGAAATCATGATCACCCCACATTTTACTTCAGCAATGGCCATATTCGGGTTTATCTATATTTGGTACCTGATGGTTGTTCTTCTTCTGGAGATCTGGTTCGATTACCGACGCGATCTGGTCCTATGGTCGCAGGAAAAGAAAGGGATAATGAAGCGGGTGTACAAGATTCTTACACTAGGCGTGACAGATATTTCTCCCAAAGCACTAAAATGGGACGATAGGCTCGGTTATGCCATTACAGTCATTGGTATTCCTTCAGCATTCCTGTTGCACGGTTACGTAGGCTTTATTTTCGGATCGGTCAAAGCTAATCCATGGTGGTCGACTGTTCTGATGCCTGTTATTTTCATTTTCTCGGCCATGGTCTCCGGGATTGCCCTGGTGATGTTCATCTTTATGATGGTGAACTATATCCGCAAAAAGTTGATCGACATGAATTGCCTCGACGCGATTGCTAAATTCCTTCTGGTAGCGTTAATCCTTGATTTCGCCCTGGAGGGTCTCGACCAGGTACACCGGATTTATGAGGCTGAAGAGTCATTTCAGATTCTTGACCTTCTCGTCAAAGGCAAGCTAACTTATACTCTCTTCCTCTTCCAATGGGGTCTGGGCATGCTGGTCCCGATCCTGATCCTGGGATATCTGCAGATGTTCAAATCCAATGCCCGATTGCGGCGAATTCTCTATTTGATAACGAGTCTTCTGGTGCTGATCGGCATTTTCTTTATGAGATGGAATGTAGTGATCGGTGGACAGCTGTTTTCAAAAAGCTTTTACGGATTTACGGCTTTCAAACTCAAACTGATAGGTACGGAAGGAATCGGGATGGCGAGCATCTGGATCATTTTACCGTTTTTAATACTGTTGTTCCTTTTCTGGCTCCTGTCGCCCTGGAAGCGGCATCCGGAGGAGGGAGGATCGTGACGCGTGATGCGTGATGCGTGAAGCGAAGTCAGTGACTATTGTTATGTCAACATTCATATCATGGATAAAGAATTAAAAAATAGTAAAATGCGTGTTATTTTAATAACATTTTTTGTTGTTCTGATTTTTTCTTGTTCTCAGAAAAAATCAGAATCTGACAATAAAGAAATACTTAAAGTAGATCAGGAAAAAGTAGAAACTAACAAGTCTGGAAAAGCTAAAGAAGATGCAATAGCACCACCCCCATTCAGCGACGGTATATTTCCCTGCACCGCTTGTCATGCAGATTTGGTGCCTAATCCTGTAAGAAGAGAATTAAGAGATATGCACGATGACATTTCTGCAATATTTGATCATGATAGTGAAAACCGTTGGTGCCTCGACTGCCATGATCTTAAAAACAGAGATTCTTTAAAGCTTGCCAGTGGAAAATTATTGGATTTTAAAGAATCATATAAACTTTGCGCTCAGTGCCATGGAGAGAAACTTAGAGATTGGAAAGTTGGAGTCCATGGGAAAAGAACAGGTGAATGGAACGGGAAAAAAGAATATTTGCTGTGCGTAAATTGTCATAATCCACACACACCAAAATTTAAACAACTATCGCCGGAACCTCCGCCAATAAAGCAGGAAGATATTCATAACTTTAAAAAATTGAATATTCTACAGAAATGAAAAAAGAAAATTCAAGAAGGTCATTTTTAAAAAATATTTCATTAGCAACATTCTCGGCACTTGCACTTTCAGGTTGTGATATGAAAGCCATTGATGAGTTTCTGCAACTAAACTTTAGAACTTTATCAAAAAAGGAAAAGGATAAATTAATTAAAGATTTAGAAGCAAAATATAAAGGAAAATACGGAAAAGAATTTAATGTATCAGCCAAACCTGCGATAGAAGGAACTTTATTTGGTTATGCCCTCGACTTATCCAGATGTATTGGATGCAGAAGATGTGTTTACGCATGTGTTAAAGAAAACAATCAATCACGGGAACCGCAAATTCATTGGATACAAGTGCTTCAAATGGAAAAAGAGAAGGGGATAGATTTTGCGCATTCCGATGTTCAATATAATCCTGAAAAAGTCCCGGAAAAAGGACATTTTTATCTTCCGGTTCAATGTCAGCAATGTAGAAACCCTCAATGTGTTACCGTATGTCCGGTTAAAGCCACCTGGCAGGAACCTGATGGAATTGTTGTAGTTGATTACAATTGGTGTATTGGATGCAGATATTGCATGGCAGCTTGCCCATACGGAGCAAGGCATTTTAATTGGGGCGAGCCAAATGTTCCGGTAGAAGAAATAAATACGGAAATGCATTATTTGGGAAACAGACCAAGAATGAAGGGAGTAGTAGAAAAATGTACTTTTTGTGTTCAAAGAACCAGAGAAGGCAAATATCCCGCATGTGTTGAAATTTGCCCGGTAGGAGCAAGAAAATTCGGAAATCTTTTAGACCCCGTTAGCGAAATTAGATACATATTAGAAAACAAACGGGTAATTGTACTGAAACAAGAATTGAACACGCAACCAAAATTCTATTATTTCTTTGGTATTTAAATAAAATTTAACAAATTTTAATATGAATTTTTTTCGTTTTATAAATGGCAGTATTAAAATAATTCTTCGAGGAAACAAAACCTATTATGCATGGCTGATTTTTCTATCATTATTAATAATTTGGGGTGGATTTGGTTATTTAGGTCAGTTACGTGAAGGATTGATTAAATCTCACATGCGGGATTCTGTATCCTGGGCTTTTTATATTGGAAATTTTACGTTTCTTGTCGGAGTTGCAGCAGCAGCAGTTATGTTGGTTATCCCTGCTTATGTTTATAATTGGAAACCAATCAAAGAAATTGTAATTTTTGGTGAATTGCTGGCTGTTTGTGCGGTAATTATGTGTATTTCATTTATCGTTGTAGATATTGGAAATCCGCTTAGGTTTTGGCATATGCTACCTATAGTAGGTACCATGAACTTTCCATCTTCTATGCTTTCCTGGGATTTTTTCGTTCTTATCGCCTATTTATTTATTAATTTATTTGTTGTCACCTATTTATTATATTGTATTTTTTACAAAAAAGAATATAATAGAAAAGTAGTCTTACCTTTTGTTTTATTTAGCATACCCATGGCTGTTGCTATTCATACGGTAACAGCATTTCTTTATAATGCTTTACCTGCCCGTATATTTTGGAATAGTGCTTTGCTGGCTCCAAGATTTTTAGCATCCGCATTTTGTTCAGGCCCGGCTATTCTTTTGATTCTATTTCAAATACTTAGAAAAACTACCAAATTTGAAATAAAAGATGAAGCTATATGGAGAATTGCTGAACTTATGGTATACGCGATGTTCATTTATTTATTCTTCACTGTTGCTGAACTTTTTAAAGAGTTCTATTCCGGCACTGAGCATATTTTGTATTGGAAATATTTACTTTTCGGAATAGGGGAAAACAAGGAAATTGTTGTTTACAGTTGGTCATCAATTATTATGGGATTTATCGCGTTTGTACTTTTTTTAATTCCCAAAACCCGAAAAAATTTCCTGACTTTAAATATTGGTGCAGTTCTTATTTATGCCAGCGTTTATGTTGAAAAAGGAATAGCCCTGATTATACCAGGATTTACACCTGATGTTTTAGGACAGATTTATGTATATACACCCTCTATGACTGAAATTCGAACTGCAGCAATGATTTTTTCTATTGGATTTTTACTTTTTACTTTTTTATCAAAAATTGCAATAGCGATTGTATTTGATGATTATAACATTGATAGTTTAAATCGAGACGCGAGACGCGAAAGAGTGACTAATGACAAGTGACGAGTGACAGCTCTGAGGTCAGCCTTCACGATAATTGAATCTTTCATGTAACTAATTTTTAAAGTTCACATTGTCAATGATTTACAAGTTATTCTATTTGGGGCCGTATGGCGGCATACTGCGGGACTCCAACTTCAGAATTCTGAATTCTGAATTCGAATCTCATCATTCACTATGCTCCACTTCCCCGGATGCTGATCATTTGCCGTATGGCTTTTTCAACCAGTTGATTGAGGGATATGCCCAGTTCTATTGACTTTCGGGCAGCCTCGCGGTGCAGTTCAGGGGCGATCCTCACATTGAAACTACCCTTATAGGATTTCTCTCCTGATTTTCCGGTTTTTATGCAAAGATCATCATAGTCCTCAACGGCTTCAGTAAAAGCTTGTTTGAGTTCATTAACCGTTTTCCCTTCAAAAGTCACGAGGTCATCAACTCCTTCGATCTTGCCATAGAAAACCTCATCTTCAGCGCTGAAGTGAACGCTGCCAAGATATTCTTTGTACTTGATTACGTCTTTCATATTAAGCCCTCCATTTTGAGTACATCAATAGTCATTTCTAACTGATATATTTTCAGGATATCACCCGGATGTGGCCAGTGCAATCGAATAATATGCCTGGTTTTAGCATGGCAAAATGCTATTCTGGAACCTGAAGTCCGACCGGTTTTAACCTCCTGATATCCCAACGATCCGAGCAAACTCACCAATTCGGAGTATCTAAAGTCCCTGGGCTTTGATAACAAACGAATGATTAGTTTCTCCTTTTGACTCATATCTGCAACTACAAACTAGTTGCAAATATATAATTATTTTATGAACTGTGTCTAAATCAGGAAGTTTTTGTTGACCGCAAGGGTCCGCCCCTTTTTGGGCAATTTCATGAGCAGGGTTTTTACCGGGAAAAAGCATATCATGCTGCCTGTTTTCGGGCGGCTCGAAAAGCTGACATACAGGAGCACAGGAGTCGACCCTGATGAAGAATCCAATTGGAAGTCGTACACCTTCAGTTTGCTGATGTTTAATCTGATCGGATTTGTTTTTGTATTCCTGATTCAACTCTTTCAGGCACATTTACCCCTGAATCCGGCATAGGATATCGGTTTGGAGGGTAGGCGTGACGCGGAAAACCTCCCCCTGCCCCCTCCTTCCTAAGGAGGGGGTTGCAGCATCTGCATGCATTATTACTAAAGGAAAGTAAGGGCTCATAGCCCCCTACTTTCTAAGGAGGGGGTTGGGGGAGGTCCTTCATATCTTACTCCAGCGATAGTTCGAATCTCATCCAACAATTGCATCTGCAAAAGGGTAAAGGAGTGGGGTAACATAGGACTCTCCGTAAGCCCGGCATCCAAACACTCCATAACATGTTGTGCCTCAAGGAAAAGCCCGAAGCCATTATCCAAATGAAATATCAGCTCCTCCTCGGATTTATCTTTGGCGGATATCGTCACTTTCACCGTTGAAGGGTCGATTCTCCGCACCCGGATAAAGCCCTTTTCGCACCAGATCTCGGTCTGGGTATCGCTGCATACGGCTAAGCTCGAGGCAAGCTGGGCGATCTCTCCGCCGGGATATTTAAAGGTCACTGCAATGCTCCGATCGGCCCCGGTGGGTGCCAGGTCAGCCGTGGTTTGAATTTCCGATGGGGTCCCGAATATCTGCAGTGCCCAGAACACGGGGTAGATCCCGACATCAAGCAGCGAGCCCCCGCCGAGGGCCAGGTTGTAGAGACGGTTATCCGGGTTATAGGGCGAGTAAAAGCAGAACTCCGACCGCATCATCCAGGCTTTACCCAGATCGCCGGATTGCAGCACTTCCATGGCTTTTTGGAACGACGGCTGGAAGCGGGTCCAGAAGGCCTCCATCAGGAACACTTTATTCCGATGGGCCGCATCGATCATCTCCGCGGCCTGCGTGGCCGTCAGGGCAAAGGCTTTCTCCACCAGTACCGCTTTCCCCTGCTCAACGCAGAGAATGACATGATCGCGGTGGTGCGAATGGGGTGTGGCCACATACACGATATCCACCTCAGGATCGGCAACCATCTCCTCATAGCTTCCGTACGCCTTCTCAAATCCGTATTTATCAGCAAATACCTGCGACTTATACTGGCTCCGCGACGCGGCCGCGTATAACCTTGCATTCGGCAGCAACTTCAGATCGGAGCTGAATTTTGCGGCGATTTTACCGCAGCCCAGGATGGCCCAGTTGAAACGCTTTTGTGTCATAGCGCGAAGGTAGGAAAATTAGTAACGAGTGATGAGTGACAAGTGATCCAAACGCGTTTAACCGATAACCGGCAACCAACAACTGAGAAAATATCATTGCAAAGCATTGTTTATCTGCCGGAAAGTGTTTATTTTTTCAAATAAATAATGGTAAAACAAGGTGACAACCTGGAAATCATTGCTAAAGTCAGACCCGACTGAATGGTTGCTTGAATCTGATAATCCTTCAGTCCGGTACTTCACGCTTATGTGTATTTTTGATGAACCTCTTACAAGTGAATTAGTTAAGAAAGCCGGACTCGAGATTTCGAAAACGGGGGTAGTCCCGGTAATCCTCAGCATGCAAAATGAGGATGGATATTGGGGAGAGCAGAAAAAATTCTATACTGCAAAGTACACAGGAACCGTTTGGCAGCTCATGATCCTGGCTGAATTGGGAGCCGACCGGAACAACCCGCAAATAGCAAAGGCCTGCGAATTTATCCTTGAGCATTCACAAGAGCTTGAATCGGGCAGTTTTTCAGCATATAAGAGTGAGAAAACCGGCGGGGGATTAGCCAGCTATGTGATTCCATGCCTCACCGGCAACATGGTCTGGAGTTTGATCAGGTTAGGCTATTTGAATGATGAAAGAATTCAAAAAGGAATTGATTGGATCAATAAATATCAGAGGTTTGATGACGGAGTTGCATCGGCTCCAAAAGGTTGGCCTTATGAAAGATTTGAAATGTGCTGGGGCAAACATACCTGTCACATGGGTGTCGTTAAAGTTCTTAAGGCACTTGCTGAAATACCAGTCCAAATGCGGTCAGAAGCAACCCGACAGACAATCAATCTTGGTGTTGAGTATTTACTGATGCATCATATTTATAAGAAGAGCCATGATTATCCATCCATCTCAAAACCCGGCTGGTTACGGCTGGGATTCCCATTGATGTATCAAACTGATATTTTGGAAATTCTACTTATTCTGACAAAATTGAATTGTCAGGATAAGAGAATGCAGGACGCAGTTGACATTGTTCTCTCGAAACAGGACCAACAAGGCAGATGGAAACTGGAGAATAGTTTCAATGGTAAATTCGTTACGGATATCGAGAAGAAGGGCAAATCCTCAAAGTGGATAACCCTGAATGCTCTTCGGGTGCTAAAAAACTATTATGGAGAATAAAGGTGAGCCCGGCCTGTGCGGCCGATACGGTGAATATACATCTGGGAAACATTGGCAAGTTTCACGGCTTCGGGAGGCATGGTAGCCGAAAGAAATACCGATTGGCGGCGCGAAGGAAGCTGTGCAATTATCCTTTTAATATCAGGGATAAAGCCCATATCGAGCATCAGGTCGGCTTCATCGAGAACAAACCATTTCAGGTTACCAAAGTGGATATAACCCTGGCCCATCAGATCGAGCAGCCGATCTGCGCGGCAAGCTCACGGGTTGGGCATAAAATCAGAGCTTTAATCTGTCGGGAACGGGTAGGATCGGTATGGCTTGTTTCTGGATGGGTGTTGGTTGAGTGTAACCTTCAGTTTTTAAGGCCCTCTGAATAGGCTCAGCTACATTCAAATTCTCAAAAGACATGTAATGGATTTAAGTCCTTATACCTTCTTCACCTTAACTGCAGCCAGACCTTTTTTGCCCTGTTCAAGCTCAAAGGTTACTTCATCGCCTTCCTTGATGGGGTCGATCAGATTGGAATGGTGAACAAAATACTCTTCGGTGCTGTCGTTATCTTTAATGAAACCGAACCCTTTGTCGTTATTAAAGAATTTTACTTTTCCTGTTTTCATGATATAAAAATTATTAGATAAAAAATTTCAAATTGATGATATATGGGTGATGGGTAAACACCTGGATAGGTGGTTTGTTTTCAGATGGGCCTTATCGTATATCTTTTTGCATTATGGATGCAAAGATACGGATAAATATCATACGGTGCATGTTGAGCGAAATGAAATCCCGGGAGGGAACCGAATTTGGCACATCTGCGTTGGAACTGGTGGGCTAAATGCCCAGTGGTCCCGGAATTATTCTTCAAAGCAGCACTGTATCACTAACCCAAGACTTCAGTCTGGGGGTTTAAGAGCCAAAATTTGCCAACATTCAAATTCAATGATCAGATAAATCGTAACTTTTCAAAAAATTTAATCGTATGGATATTTATTCTTTATTGAAACTCCTTCTGATAGGCCTGATAACCGGAGCCTTTGGAGGGCTGCTTGGATTAGGCGGCGGGTTGATCCTGATACCGTCATTAGTTTACGTTATGGGTTTTAGCCAACATGAAGCAATTGGAACAAGTTTGGCTGTCATGTTGCCGCCAATAGGATTGTTTGCTGCTTATAATTTCTATAAGGCAGGGCAAATAAATATTAAGTACGCATTAATCCTTGCAGGTGCTTTTATGATAGGAAGCTATTTTACCTCAAAAGTTGCAATTAATATTCCCGAGAATGCAATACGAAAGATTTTCAGCGTTTTTCTCTTTTTAATTGCGATAAAAATGTTTTTTTCAAAATAACTGACGATAAAATGAAAGCTAAATGTTTCCTTTTCATAGCCGTTTTATTTCTGACTGAAGTAACCAGCGGGGAAAGTATTCAGAAGTTTGGAGTGAATCCCTCCAATTCACCTGAAGTAAATAAATTGAACCTGCAAAAAGCCATTGATAGTATGACCTTTAGCGGAGGATCGCTATTTGTTGATCCTTCTGATGCACCTTATCACATAGCCGGAGGAATAGTCCTTAGAAAAAATGTTTCCTTAGTCGGGGCAAATGCGGCAACACCACGAGGAACCTGTCATCCTTTTAAACCTCAACCCGTTGGGAGTGTTTTTGAAATTACTGACAAGGAAAATGTTTTTATCACGGTGGAATCTATCTTGGGGCGGAAACCTATGGGCAGCTGACAAATTTTAATCTTGATTGTGTGACCATCGGGATACATAAACTGGGAAATAATTCTTTCAACAGGAATTGGCAAATTGCGCAGGGCGCAATAATAGCGAATACCGGAGAAACTGTACAAGATATTCACCCATTTTTGATAGAAGGCAAAGGGCATACGGCAATATCTAATGTTGAAGCATTCTCGGGTCACAATGGTGCGTTAACAACCCTTGGGGTTTCTTATGATTTTATGAAAGTGACGGGAAACGATAAATGCACGATATCATTGTTTGGATGCCGTATGAGAAATTATGTTGCTGATGAACCTTTTACAATTGAAAATAAAAATGCTGTCATTCAAGCTGTTGCCTGCATTGATAAAAATGAGGAAGCATTTACGGGAAATAAGAATGATTCGCA
Source organism: Porphyromonadaceae bacterium (assembly GCA_007280905.1). Lineage (GTDB taxonomy): Bacteria > Bacteroidota > Bacteroidia > Bacteroidales > UBA12481 > UBA12481. The sequence continues at coordinate 10,505 of QYQM01000024.1, forward strand.
CGATCGCAACCCCTAATTTATGATGCTTACCGGCCTTATGCAGCCTCTTTGCGTTTTTTCGAGGTATTCCGGATACCAATTTTGTGGCCAACCCCCGCAAAGCGTCGCGCCACAACCGTGGTTGCGCCGTGGATCTGACACTGGTCTTCGAATCTCTAAATTGTCACCTGTCACTTCTCTCGCGTCACGCGTCACGCGTCACGTTTCACGGTTTCATCCCCACCGCCAGCGTCACAATCTCATGCGGCCTGAGC
>QYQM01000095.1 GCA_007280905.1 Porphyromonadaceae bacterium
GAGCGTTTCCTGGGGCATGAAACAGTAGTAGCCATTCTCGAGATTGATGTAATCGGGCTTAAGGCGGTACCCGTTGCGGATTCCCTCCCAGAATGTTTCGTCGGAGGCCAGTTTCCACGATGGTTCATCTTTGTATTTTACGAGCCAGTCCTCCAGTCCGTAGGCCGATGGCACAACAGCGAGGCCCAGAAGCCCCATACTTTTAAGAAATGTTCGCTTATTCATTGGATATTGTACTAAATTTTTGATTTTGCAAGTAATAGAACAGGATTTGATAATTCAGTTATTCCTCCAAGAATTTCAATGTTTTTTTTATAAAAGCTACTGTTCCTATCTTTTATTAGTTTATCAGGAGGAACTGAGAAAATAAACTCATCATTTGTTACCCCAGTAGGAAGAAGCACCATGAATGGTCCAAAAATATCATTGGTTAGTTTCCTTAGTTGAACAAATGAATATTGATCAGTTTTCAGATTGTAAAATCCAATATAAGCCGTATTCGAATAGTTCATACTAATGAATGCACAATTTTTTAAAGGTAAGAATCCATGACACATCACATACTTACCGCTATTTCGAAGATAATCATAAAGGTTGTCTTGTTCTGTCATTGGAAGACGATCAAAATCATTTTTTGTAAAGTTATAACCGTTAAAATCTAAATACATTAATGGTTTCTGTTTCCCGTCTTTTAAAGTAAATATCGTATCGCAAGTTGGTATATGAAATAATATCTCGTTTTTGTAATATGATAAAGGATAACGTGGACTCATTCTATACGCTAAAGAATAGGGGAAGAATGAATTTATTACTTTAAAATCTGAATTTGTCTTATATATTCTATCATCCCTTCCCCCTCCATAAAAAACAAATTCATTGTTAGCTGACTTACATAAAGCTAACGCCATGAACTCTGTATTTTCTGTTCTTATCCATTTCCCTTTTGTTGAGAATATATGAATCTTGCGAAAATCCAGCAGATAAATTAATTCATTAATTGTATCAACCTGGAAATCGTGAATCTCTATATATTCACCTGGCCCTTTCCCCCGTTGTCCTATTTGACCAAGAAATTTTCCTTTAAGGTTGAACAAAAGTAACTTTTGTGATTTGAGATCAAATACATAAATATTTTCCCGAAACTGTACCACCTTATCAACTTCATCAATTAGACTTTCTTGAGATGTTTCTAAAGGTATCAATTTAACAACTTCCAGAAAATCACTTAAGTTTCCCGAACTCTTAAAATTGTCAACATTTATATTAATCCTTACTATTTCTTCCTTTTCATTTTTTTTATCTGGTGAGCAGGTTGTTATCGTGAAAGAAATCAAAAGGAAGGCAAACACAATAGATTTTTTCTTCATTATTCAACATTTTTTTATAATCTATTTTACAATCATTGCATATGCACGGAGGAGGTTTAAATAATCGTTGGATGATGGTCCAGATAAACAATGTCATATCCAAAAGTCCCATTAACCCTAATTTAAAATAAGCTCAATCACCGGAATCTCGACGTTCGGTTTTAATACCGGCAATTTAAGAACGGTTTCGTCTCCCTTGCTTTTTTCATCCAGCCAGGTCGTGCTCTTTTTGGCGGACATTGCTATTTCAGATGCATCATGCAGAAACTGTGCATATTTAATCTTTCCGGAATAACCTTCGAGGGAAATCTGACTCAGAGGCCAATCAAGAAGATGGATATACAACCTTTTTGTAACCGGGTTATAGGTTAGCAATGTATTTGCCGGAGCCTTGAATTCATTCGGGGCCTGGGTACATCCATAGATCGAGCGGCTGCAATTTTTCATCCAATTGCCCATGGAAGCGAGGCGCTCCTGTGCCCTGGCATCAATCGTGCCGCGTCCGGTGGGCCCCACATTCAGGAGCACATTTCCACCTTTGCTTACCGATTCAATCAATAGTTCGATCAGCTGTTTACTGTCCTTCCACGACATTTCATCACGAAAATATCCCCAGGAGCCTGAAAAGGTCTGACAGACCTCCCAGGGCACCCTTTTACCGTTGAACTGCACCCACTCACGCGGTTTATACTGCTCGGGCGATTTAAAATCCCATCCGCCGGGAACATCTTCCAAATCCAGCCGGTCGTTCACAATGATTTGAGGCTGAAGCTCTCTCACCATCTTTAAAGGATTTTCGGAATCCCAGTCCTTCCGGGTTTTCCCGTATTTTCCGGTCGGGGATGAAAAATCAAGCCAGATAATATCGATTTTACCATAATTGGTTAAAAGCTCCCTGACCTGATCTTTTAAATACTGGCGGTATTTACCCATGTCGCGGCCCTTGTTCAGACTGTCGTATTCCGCATCCGTTTTGCCGCTGCGAGGATGGTTGCGGTCGATGGTATAATCGGCATGATGCCAGTCGAGCAGCGAATAGTAGAACCCGACTTTCAGCCCTTCAGCCCGGAAAGCTTCAACATATTCTTTTATCAGGTCTTTTTTTATCGGAGTATTGGTGGCTTTGTAATCAGTGAATTTTGAATCGAACAAACAAAATCCTTCATGGTGTTTGGTTGTCATAACGGCGTATTTCATTCCGGCTTCCTTAGCCATCCTTGCCCATTCCCGAGGATTGTACAAATCGGGATTAAATTGTTCGAAATACTTCTGATAATCCTGATCCGAAATACGTTCATTCTTTTTTACCCATTCATGCCGGGCAGGTTGGGCATATAACCCAAAATGAATGAACATGCCGAAACGGTCATCGGTCCACCATTTCATACGGGTGGTTTTTTGCTCTTCGGTTTCCTTAGGAAGTTGAGCGATGGTTGCCGAAAAGCTCAGCAAGAAACAACCCAGGATGATCGGTACTTTAAGAAATGTTTGCTTATTCATTGTTCCTGATTATTTGTAATAGTTCGATAGTAGTCGTTCCCATTTGCAGACCGTTGCTGCTTGCCTTGACTATAATCCTGCCGCCTGCATTCTTTTTTGCCTTAACAATGGCCAGCGCGAGTCCGTTGAATGCCTCACGTTCATGGCTTTGGAAGGGCACAAAACTGGTGGCATCGCCATTGTCGGTGGCCACGATTTCGCCCGGACCCTCAATTTCAAATCTGATTAAAGGATGGGACCGGGGGACCGTAAATCCTTCCTTGTCTTGTACCTGAACAGTAATATAAGCCAGATCAGGTCTATCCGAAAAAATAGTCTTTTGATTGGCAGTAAGGGTTAATCTGACGGGCTTACCAGTGGTTTTTACCACATCGGTTGCCCATTTCTTGCCATTTTTATAAGCTATGACTTCAACTTTTCCGGGTTCATATCTAACACTGTCCCAAACCAAACGGAAATCCTGTCCCAGCCTCATGGCTTTCCGGCCCTGGCTCTTTCCGTTTACAAACAGTTCGGCTTCATCGCCGGACGTGTAAACATGAACCGGTGTGATCTGCCCGATCCGTTCTTTCCAGTTCCAGTGAGGGAGGATATGCGCCATGGGCAAATCGGGCCTCCATTGGGATTGATACAGGTAAAAACGGTCTTTCGGGAATCCGGCCAGATCAACGATCCCGAAATAGCTGCTGCGCGACGGCGAATTGGTTTCGTCAGAATTATAAGGAGTGGGTTCACCCAGATAATCAAAACCGGTCCATACATATTCGCCCAGCAGGTGCGGGAACTTTGCATTAACCCGGAACTGGTCGTCCGGGGTGCATCCCCAATCGGGTTTGGTCAGGTCATAGGATGATATCTGCCAGTTCTGGTAATCATTACCAAAGAAATATTCGCCTCGGGAAGTTACACACGAGGAAGTTTCACTGCCGATGGTCGGCATGTTCATGTACCGCGGATCGGAATCCCAGCGGGCCTGCTGGCTGAAGTTATAATTGACCCCCATGAGGTCGACACCAACCGCAGAGCCGACATCACGGCTATTGTCGGCATCATTGTAACCATTGGAAACCGGACGGGTGGGATCTTCGCCACGTACAATATCTGCCAGATGTTTGGTCATTTCCACATTCTGCTGGTCCATTACCTCGTTGCCGATCGACCAGATAAACACCGAGGGATTATTACGGTCGCGACGTACCAATGCTTTCAGGTCCTTTTCGTGCCATTCATCATAGAGCTGATTGTAATCCAATTTCCTTTTGCCGGTTTTCCAGCAGTCGAACGCTTCGTCCCAGACCAGGAAGCCCATCTGGTCGGCCAGTTCCAGCAGTTCGGGTGCCGGTGGGTTGTGAGAGGTCCGCAAAGAATTGCAGCCCATATCCTTAAGTATCATGAGCTGCCGGCGCAGCGCGCTGGTGTTGATTGCGGCCCCCAAAGCACCCAGATCGTGATGATTGCAAGTGCCCTGAACTGCCACCTGCCTGCCATTGAGCAGAAAACCGTTCCGCGCGGTGAATTCAATGGTGCGGGCTCCAAACGGCGTATTGTAGATGTCGACCACTTTCCCATTTATTCTAACGGAAGTCTGGGCAACATAGCGGTTCGGGGAAATGATGTCCCACCGTTTCGGTTTCAAAATCGTTGTCTGCGTGGTTGCGGTTGTGCTGGAACCGGCTTCGGCTTTAATGATCGATTCATTAAAAGAAGCCACTTTGGCTCCCGGTTTATTCTGAATATCAAGCTCAAAGATTTGGGTCCGGATCGTGGCTTCAACCGGAGTTTTCCCCTGGTTGTCGACCGTTACATCCATTTTAACCAAAGCAGATGCATCGGATATCTGGGGCGTGGTGATATAGGTGCCCCAATGCCCGACGTGAACAGGATTGGTTTTTATCAGCCATACATGACGGTAGATGCCGGCTCCGGGATACCAGCGGGATTCCCATTTTTCGGTATCCAGCCTGACTGCCAGCACGTTTTTGCCACCAAAATTCAGAAATGGGGTCAGGTCCATCCGGAAGGAGCTGTATCCATAGGGCCAGGTTCCCACATAATTGCCGTTAAGCCAGACTTTCGCATACGCCATGGCCCCGTCGAAATCGATAAAAACCTGCTTTCCGGCATCTTCGGCTGCAACGGTAAAGTGCTTGCGGTACCATCCAATGCCTTGATACGGCAGCTTGCCGGTTTCTCCTCTGAGCTCAATTCTGAAAGGCCCCTCAACGGCCCAGTCATGAGGTAAATCAAGTTTTCTCCAGGTTGCATCATTTAGGTCAGGCATTTCCAAACCGGCAGATTCGGCTACTGAAGTGCCATCGGCCTGCAGGCCGAACCGTGAGAAGAGCCATCTTGCGTCGAACGATTGGGTGCTTAATGCTCCCATCCGGACGATGGGCTGAAGATTCTGGGCTTGGCCAGCAAGAGTTGCAGCCATGGTAAAAACCAGCATGGCAAGCGCTGGAATGCTGGTTTTTAACATCAGGTATCCGGTTTTCATTTGGTGCATTTTGTTGTAAAAATAAACATATCAACCAGATTATGCCTACTGCCTATTGCCCCATGCAGATTTGACTTATCATCCATTTCACAATCCAATCAGCAACGGCGCTTTCCCGTCCCATTTTTTAATGATCGGCCCTTCGACACCACGGTTAATCTGAACTATGGTTTTACTGCCGTCTCTTTTTACATTGATATCAAAAGTATTACCGAATGCATTGATATTATTCAATGCCATTTCGTTCCAGCCTTCCGGTAATTTTGGAGATATGGTAAAGGACCGGAAACCGGCAGGACGCAATCCGAACAGCCCTTCGGTAAAGATCCGGCAATACAATGCCGACTCACCGGAAAGCTGTTTCTGATCCCCTTCCGGACAGGCCTCCACCGGATAGGGCACATGCACCCCCAGCAATCTGCGTTCAGAGTATTTTTTCAGGTAATCCAGGGCCTTTCCGGTTTCGCCTGAGGCAAAAACTCCACGGAGGGCATAGAGTGTTGACCGGTCCCAGAACGTTTTATCGCCGGCCTGGGTGGCCAGTCCGTCCACGGTCCATAAGCGTGGCGAGAACAGAGCATCCACGGTTCCCTCTTTGCGGTCATATATTCCGACAGTCAGGGGTATGCAGATCCAGGAACGCAGGATCACATTTTCCTTGTAATACCGATAAGTGTCAAAGCCTTCCACCCGCGCGCCGAAATACTTTTCTATCTCAACCCTAAGTCGAATTGCCTGATTTAAATAGCTATCGGACAACTGCTTAGGTTTGTCCAATTCTTTGCACAACATCGAAGCAGATAGTAAGGCATCATAATACAGGCTGCTGGTGCACAGGTTTGCCTTCCCTGCCGGAAAGCGCCCCTCGAGTTCGTCGCTGTCAGATTCCACCACTCCGTCGCCGTTGATTTTACGGTGACTGAATTCGAGGCACCACTCAATCAAAGGCCATAATTCTTTTGCTGTTTCGATATTTCCGGTAGCCAGTGCAAAGCGCGATGCGCCATAAGCGATCATAGCCTGATCGCCCCGGTCGCCCGCTCCGTCCCAGAAATCGGTCCCTTCGGCAATGATTGAGCTCGGTATGGGTTTGTAACCAGGATTCATGTATTTGGCGAACCACCGGTAAGCATTCAAGCCTGCCTCCATTCCCAGTTTATATCCGGCATAACCGAACCAGGGACCCGTGTATTCGGCCTGGTCATTCGCCCAAATGGCGGCATGATACCGGAATCCTCCCGGGGAATTGATATAGCCGTTTTTTGTATTATAAATGCTTTCGCCCACACGCAGTTTGGCAAAGGCAAAGGCCGTATTCAAAACCGGATCCGGAGTGATTAACTGCAACGGCTCTTTAATGGCCCTGATGAGGTTGATTCGTTTTTTGACCTCATCATTGATGTTGATTTTTACCAATGATTCACCGTTTCTTACCGCCTGATAAACGACGGCAAAAACGGCGGAATCACCCGGCTGTAAAGTATTAACCCCGTCATTCACAGTATAGGCAAACACCCTGTGCGGCCCGCCGGTGCTGTGGAGCGTATCGATCCTCATTTCCTTCAGGTTATACTCCATTGACACGTTGAAGGGACGGTCATCAGAATTGATAAACACATATTTCTCAATGGCAGCAGGTAAATCAGCTGATGGCCAAAGTGTCCTCTTTAAAATCAGTTTATTGGTCACCCTGGTTTTGTCAATCTTTTCTACATTACTGGTTATCTGCATGATACCACTATGATTGATGGCAATTACCTTCTCAGTCAATCCACGGTTCAGATATCCGTTGATCAGGCCCGGTTTCAGTGGGGTCATATTCAGAAAGAACCGGGGAAGATCGCTGTCAGTAAAGCTGACCATCAGGGTTCCATGGGTATCGTTGGGCTTTAAGCGGAAAGTCGGGAAGATAACCGTGCGCGACAGTTGCAGGTTTTGTGCACTGTCCACTGAGTATTGCAACCATAAGGATACCCGTTCCCCGCTCATTTCAATGTGATCATCATGGGGATCATTCGGCTCGATGGTCCATTCGATACTGCCGTTGTTCACTATTTTCCAGCGCGTATCGTTATCCTGAGCCATCAGGATTGTTGGCAATAGCAGAACCAAAAATAATATTCCGTTTTTCATTTTCATACTATACCTGTTTTCTCTTATTCTTCCAGAAATATTCAATTTCCTCCAACGTTTTGCCTTTAGTTTCAGGAACCAGTTTCCACATGAAAAATGCAGCTAATAATCCCATTATAGCATAGATCCAATAAGCAAACCCATGATGGAAAAGATTGGTCAGGGCCGTACTGTTATTCATAATAGGGAAAGTCCAGGAAACGATCAGGTTCGATATCCACATGGCACCTACTGCAAAAGCCATCGCCCTTCCCCTCACTTTATTCGGAAATAATTCAGATAGGAGGACCCATACAACCGGACCCCATGAAAAAGCAAAACAAGCAACATAACCGAGCATAGCGATCATGGCGGCAATGCCCAATTTATCAAAGAAGAAAGCTAATCCAAGCACAAACATAAAAAAGGCCATTCCCAATGCACCAATTATTTGCAATTGTTTCCTTCCAAACCGGTCAACCGTATAAATCGCCAACACCGTAAACGACATGTTTATTATGCCGACAATTATGGTTTGCAGGAGGGAGTGATTGGTACCTGAACCCATATTTTTAAATATTTCGGGAGCATAATACAAAACCACGTTAATGCCTATAAATTGCTGAAAAACAGCCAGTAAAATACCGGCTATAATAACAAGAAAACCAAAACTGAATAATTTCCCCGAAGTTGAAACGAGGGTCTCTTTAACTTCGGTCATGATAGTGCCAGCAACAGAAGAACCATTGATTTTGGTCAGAATCCGGAGCGCTTCCTCATCCCTGTTTTTCAAAGCCAGGTATCTGGGTGTTTCAGGAACAAAAAAGAGCAGTACTAAAAAGAAAACTGCCGGAATAACTTCTGATGCGAACATCCATCGCCATCCGATATGATTTATCCAGCTATCATCACCCTGACGGGCAATCAGGTAATTGACAAAATAAACAACCAGCATACCGAAAATAATGGCAAACTGGTTCCAGGAAACCAGTTTGCCCCGGATTTTAGCCGGAGATATTTCGGCAATATACATGGGGGATAACATCGATGCCAGGCCAACCCCGATTCCACCAAGAATCCGGTAAAAAATAAAATGCGCCATAAAGGTGTGATCTGCTGTTCCGATGGGCCGAAAAAACATCTCCGGCATTGCGGAACCTATGGCAGAAATCAGAAAAAAAATAGCTGCCAAAATAAGTCCCCTTTTCCTGCCCATTTTCAAGCTCACAATTCCACCGCTTATTCCCCCTATGATACAACCGATCAGTGCTGATGAAACTAACAACCCGTGCCATGAATTGGCAACTGTTTCCGGCCAATGGTATGGGTTAATAAACACCACCTTAAGGGAGCTCACCGTTCCTGAAATGACGGCAGTATCATACCCGAAAAGCAAGCCTCCAAGGGTGGCCACGAAAGTAATGGCGGCAATATACCGCATACCGCCACCTGTCACCTTCTGCATTTGTTTCGTACTATTCATTATCTGTTTTATAATTATTTGCATTAGCGGATCCGGGACCCCCAGACTGAAGTCTCGGGTTAGTGAAAAGCAACTTCAAAACTTAATACCTTATTTCTTTAACCTTACTTTCGACTTCCTCCTCGATCCTTTTTACTTACTTGAGCCTTGTGCCTTGTGCCTTGAGCCTTGAGCCTTGAGCCTTGAGCCTTGATTTTGCTGTGCTATTCGAATCCGTTTAGTCCGATCGTCCTGAGCGTTTCGAGCCTGAATGCCGAAGGCCAGAGCACCAACCAATCGGCGAAATACCCGGGTCTGCCGCCCCAACGGGTTTGAAAATAGGCTTCGGTCTGGGAGCCGGCCGGACGAACGACGCCATGAACCCGTTCAGTTCCATTGGCAACAACCTGGTTGGCATTGGCCCAGGCAACCAGGGCCTTCTCTTTCCAGATAGAATGCCTAGTAAGTTCTGCCAGTTTTAGCCATTCCGGAACCAGTGCCAGTCCGAATGGATCGAGGTGATGATGCTGCGTGGAAACAGCCGTGCCGCCAAAAGTGTTATATCCGTATTTCCTGAAATCGGTTGAATCCGCAAATGGGACCGAATAATGCCAGAGCCAGGTGGACAGATACCAGGAGGTTCTCTCGGCTTTAGCAAGATAGGTGCTGTCGCCTGTGGCTTCATGCAGCATCATGGCGCTCCGGAGCATTGGCCAGGAGGATTCCTTATCGATGCACCAGGTATCCAGAGCACCTGCGGAAGTAAATCCCTGATTTGAAAAATCATCGAAATAGAAATCATAGGCCCGCCGGGCAGAGGCCAGATAAGCCTTATTGCCGGTGGCGACGAAAGCCCTCACCATAGCCGGAATGATGAATGCCCCGATAGTGCCGTCACGGTAAAGGCATTCCCCTTCCTTATTCCAGCCTTTACCGTATTGCCCTGACGGCTGCTGATCCTTCATCAGGAAATCGCAGATTCCCAGGGCTATCTCTTTGTAATTTTCCCGATCAACACCGCACTTTTTTGCCAGGTCATAAGCGACAAGGTAATCGGCAGCCGCATCACCCAGATTGCAGGCATCCAGCACTTCCTCGCTCTTTTCGATACCGAGTACATAATCAAAATGGTTGCGGATCAATCCGTTGGGAAGCGGGCAATATTTGGCCCAGGTATCCAGGCAGGCAATCGCCCGATCGAGAGATTGCCGGTTTTTATTCCAAAGAAAATCAGTTAGCAAGGAGTTGGCTGTGGAGATATTCTGGCCGGCCCAGCCGATCTCGTACTTCCATACAGGTCGTTGGATCCACTTTCCGTCGCGCAGCCACAAACCCACGCTGAAGCCTTTGAATATACCCTCTTCGGCCCACAGGTTTTTATTGATAAAGCGGACAGACAGGTTCCATATCTCCTCGGGAGTGCGGACCGGTACCGACGGATGCGGGATCATCTCCCAGGCTTTGGTAAGAAACACCTTTATGGCTTCGTGTTTTGGGAGCAGAGGGGTCACAACCAATACTGAACTCAACATAATCGACTGGCCCTGCTCAAGGGTCAGTTTTCCCTGAAACCCTGCCCCATAGGTATCGCGGCTGATATAGGTGAGCGGCATCTCCTCCTCAGGCCAGATCAGCCGATGCGTCGTTTGTTTCCCCTCCGGCATCAGTGAGCAGGAAAACGGGGTATTTTGATTGCCGGGTTCGCCCCACATGGCAACTGCCCATTTTCCTCCCTCGGAATAGGTTGCCCCCGGAATAGCAGAGCGACTGTAAGAAAAGCTCCACCAGGTACCGTCTTTTTTATATCCTTTTGGTTCTTGTCCCCGGCCCCATTCATTTCCCTGATAGCTAACCGCCGGAATCATCAGGAAAGCGGCACTATCTGTATGCACAAAATCAAGGGTCAGCCTGGCAGAATCCAGCCTGGAACCCGACCTGTTGGTGCAGGTGCGTGTAATTCTGAAAACGCCTTCACTGATTTGCTCAATCTTATCTTTGGATTTGATCCCACCGGTTAAAACCGGTTCCAGAAAGCCAATCTGCAGGTCCCCGTAAAACAAGGTCTGTTTACCGTCTTCCTTTAACCATCTATACATCCCTGTATCGGGTTCGCACTTTTGGATCATCAGTAATCCCATAACCAAAGCCAAAGCCAGGATTATAAAAGCAGGGAGTGAGAATTTTTTCATGCCGGTTTGAATTTGGCACGAATTTATTAAACATTATCGTAGAGACGCATAATCATGCGTCTCTACATCAATATTCGTGAATTTTCCTAATTATCGGGCGACCTGGAACCGGCCTGATTTAACCTGGTTTTGCGGCAGTACTAAACGGTAGAAGTAGAGGCCCGGGCTGAGTTCGCGGCCATTAAGGGTGATAGCCCGGCCAGGCACCATTTTCTGACTTAACACTAAGCTGCCCAGCGCATTCAGGATCTCGATTTTTACTTCACCTTCGAGAAACCCGTCAATTTCAAGAGTAGAAAGATCTACAACGGGGTTAGGATAAATTTTAACGATCAGGACGCTGACCGAATTGTTGTCCACTCCGGTACCGGATCCTCTTATAGTCGGGAATCCAGCTGATTTCCATGCACTTATGCCCCCCTGCAAATTATAAACCGTTTTAATGTTCCTGGCTATCATTTTGGTGCATGCGCCGGAGCTTCGTGAGTTGCTACCACAATAGAGGAAGTAAATCTTATTTTTATCGAGCTTGTCGATTGAATCATTAAAATAGGCCACATTGACGTCCAGATTTCTCGCTTTATCTATCCTTTCATTAATGAATTCTGCTGATGTGCGAACATCGAGAATAACAAAATCAGATGAACTCTGATGATTTCTAATCAGCGTATCGGCCTGTACAGCAGTGATTGTCTTATAGGTACTGCCCTGGGCAACCGCTGCGGTCCCAAGCAAAAAAGTCAGTATTGCGACGAAATAAAACCTCATATAATTACGGTCAGTCCACAAAGATAACACTTTTTGAGTTGACATGACTTGGGGGGGGGGTTAATTCATCTTTTCAATCAGAGGTTCGATCTTCGGCCAATAGGCGGGATCGAGCAGTCGTGCACTGCCAATCAGTGCAGCGTCTTCTTTCAGTTCCGACCAGGCAATACGGGTGGAGCAATCCAGATCAGCCAGTGCTTTTTCAAATGCAGGAAGGAAAAGGTCGGATGCTCCCACCATATTACCGCCAATAGCCAGTATCTCAGCATGAAAAAGATTGAGCCAGGGACCCAGAAATCCGCCTATACCGGAACCATATTCCGAGAATAGGGCAGCAATTTTCGGATCTTTGCGGGCTACGTCGGCAATCTCTTTTACACCAGATAGGGTTTCACCGGTTAATGCGGCGTATTGTTTTACAAACCAGCGTGTTGAAAAGGAATCATCTGCAATACCGTCTTTATAGGGAAGGTGCCAGACACAGCCCATCTGAGGGGTATCATTTCGTTCGACCACCGGGATCCCGTCGTCAATAAATGCGGATCCGAAACCGGTACCCAGGGTGATGGCCACTGATCTTTTTGTGCCTTCTGCAACACCCATCCAGGCTTCGCCTACAGCAAAAGCCGTGGCATCATTCATGTACCTCACCGGAATTCTTACCGGCAATTTCAACCGGGTACGAATCCCATCGGAAACATTTACGCTATAAAGGCCGAGGTATTTTTCAACCCGCTCAAACAGGGCAATTCCTTTTAAATAATCAAACGGCCCGGGCATTGCAAAGCCAACACCGGCCAGTTCATCAATTGCGATCCCGAGAATTGCTTCCCCAACAGCTACTGACCATATCCCTAAAATTTTATCAGCTGATGCGGTATTATCAACTGGAAAGGTTACCCGGGTTTCGGGTAGGATCATCTGATGTTCTAAATCGATCAGGGCACAAGTGATATGGCTTCCGCCGATATCTGCACCCACTGCATACTTCTGTTTCATGCTTACCCTATCTTTTTGGTTTATCTGGAATTTCGAATTTCGAGCGCTAAAAATAATGAATTAGAACTTGTAGAGTCGAATAAATAAAGTTGGAATTTGTAGAAAATGAGTAGAGTTATCAACTTTATAGAGTTGTCAACTTCTATCACTGCGAATGGACAAAACCCATTGACAACTCTATTCAGGGGCAACTCTATTCTGGTAAGCTGCTCGATCCTGAAAGTCCTTTTGCTTTACAACATTGAATTACCTAAAATCGCTGCTGATATTTGTTTACTCTTGTTTGTCCTTTTGTCTGATACAGTTAAATGGTTCCATTATGAAAACTTTGTCCTTCCCTCTTTCCAGTCTTTTCTTGTCTATTCTTTTCGTCCTCTTCCCGACATCTCCCGTCAATGCCCAGCATGCCGGAATTCATGATACTTTACTGAGCCGTGCAGAAAAAACCGCCTTCATGGAAACGTCTCATAATGAGGACGTGGTGAAATTTATAGAAGCATTGAAAACCAGCTGCCCGTTGGTTTCGGTTGAGCAATTTGGCACAACCAAGCTAGGGAACCCTATGCAACTGGTCATCCTGGCTAATCCAAAAGTTTCCACCCCCGAGGAGGCTAAAGCCTCTGGAAAACCGGTCATCTATATCCAGGGAAACATCCACGCCGGAGAAGTGGAAGGCAAGGAAGCTTCGATGGAAATGACAAGTTCGCTGATAACATGCGGCCCAATGAACAGCCCACATTTACCGCTTATGACCATCTTCCCAGATCTATTGCTAATTATGTGGGACTTCGCAATCGTATGGGAATTCTGAGCGAGACTTTCCCTCATGAACTGTTCGAAAAACGCATTTTATCGAATTACTATCTGTTGGTCAGCATTTTGGAGTACATCAATTCTCATTCGAAGGAGGTTAACGATGTAATAACCAAAGCTGATCAGGCGACCATCGATATCATCAAAAACGGAGCCGGAAAAATTAAACGGGGCGTTAACTACGACCTGGCCACCGAGCCCGAACCGGTGCGGATGCTGGTCCGCGAAACAGTTCCCTATACCGATGCCAATGGCAGAAAGAGGCAACGTCCGACCGGCAATTTGAACTGGATTGAGAATGTTAAACATTCAAATCATTTTGTTCCCACCAAACTCAGCACCGTGCCGCATACCTATGTTTTCCCCGCCGAACTGGCTGTTGTTGCACAGAAACCGGAGGAGCACGGAATCATCGTTAAGAAGGTCGTTAAGAAGGTTAAGATGGAAGGGGAAGAATTCGTTATCAGCAAATTCTCCCAGTCGGAGCGCGAGGGATATGGCGGTCATAAAACAGTGACTCTTGAGGGAGGTTTCAGACCGGTGAAAAAGACTATACCGGTTGGATCTTTTATATAGATATGGCTCAGCCACTTGCCTGGCTGATTTTTTACCTGATGGAACCCCAGTCCGATGACGGGCTCGTGTATTGGAACTATTTCGATGAATATCTGAAGAAGGCCGGCGTAGTTTACCCGGTAATCAAAACCAATGTGGTGTTATAAGGCTCAAGGCTCAAGGCACAAGGCTCAGGGCTCAAGTAAAAGGGATAAAGTTGCAAAACAAGGAAAGGAAAACAAAGTTCATGAAGGCATACTTGGGGTAAATTGGATTTTATTCATCCTTTTTCATTTTAAACTCATTTGCGCCTTGTGCCTTATTTGAGCCCTGAGCCTTGAGCTTTGTGCCTTTTTTAGTATAATTGAGTAATAATTTCAGCCTTTTTATTGCGATGAAAACAATTAACCTTATTACTACCGTTTTAATTATGATCGCTATGAGCTTATCTACTGTTGCCCAGGATATTAAATTGCCTGAACCCGATAAAAAGGGAGGTGTTCCATTGATGCAGGCCTTTAATGACCGCGCCAGTTCGAGGGAATACGACAGCCGCAAGCTTACCGATGAGCAACTATCTAACCTGCTTTGGGCTGCCTGGGGCATTAACCGGGCTCAAGAAGGAAAGCACACTGCCCCCTCTTCCAATAACAAACAGGAAATGTCGGTATATGTAGCTCTTGAATCGGGCCTCTACTTATATGTACCTGAATCACATTATCTTAAACAGATACACAACCGCGATATCCGGAAAGTCACCGGCATGCAGGATTTTGTTGAAATTGCACCCGTAAATCTGATTTTTGTTTCCGACCTGACAAAAGCCGGTATCACGGATCCGGCAAAAGCCGGTCCGGGATCCCTGAACACTTCAAGTATCAATACCGGATTCATGGCCCAGAATGTATATCTCTATTGCGCATCAGAGAAACTGGCCTGCGTGGTCAGAGGCTGGCTGGATATTCCGGAACTCTCCAAGGCCATGGAACTGGCTCCTCATCAGCGAATTATCATAGCACAGACGGTTGGTTATCCCAAAAAATAGACCGTGACCATAACCCCTCAAAAGATCGGAAGTTTCCGCTGGCGGATCCTGGCGCTTTTATTCATGGCCACCACGATTAACTATATCGACCGGAGCATACTCGGGGTCTTAGGCCCGACTCTGCGCGACAAAGTATTTGGCTGGTCGGTAAAGGATTATGCCAACATTACCATTTCCTTTCAGCTAGCCTATGCGATCGGGTTATTATCCATGGGTGGTATTATTGACAAGCTTGGCACTAAAAAAGGGTATACCCTGTCGATCGTTATCTGGAGCATTTTCGGGATGCTGCATGCTGCGGTGACCAGGGGAATGGGCTGGATTGGCTTTGCTGCTGCACGGTTCGGACTGGGCATTGGCGAGGCAGGTAACTTTCCTTCTGCCATCAAAACCGTTGCAGAATGGTTTCCGCGAAAGGAACGGGCATTCGCCAGCGGGATTTTTAATGCAGGCACCAACGTTGGCGCAATCATTGCCCCCTTGTTCATTCCACTGATCGTGATGAGCGATGGAACCAACTGGCAATATGCCTTCCTGATAACTGCAGTTTTCAGTCTGATCTGGATTATCCTGTGGAATAGAACCTACCGTAAACCCGAGCTTCATCCTAAAGTATCACCATCAGAGCTTCAACATATCCTCAGTGATCCCCCGGAGCCGGCAACTGAAAAGATTCCCTGGAGAAACCTGTTACCGGTCAAGGAAACCTGGGCCTTCGCCGCAGCCAAAACTGCCGATGCGGTATGGTGGTTCTATTTGTTTTGGGGGGGATTTTTCCTGAATGCCCGGTTTGGACTGGAACTCAAGGGCCTGGCCCTGCCACTGATCATTATCTACCTCATTGCCGATGTGGGAAGCATCTTCGGCGGATACCTGTCGGGTGCATTTATCAAACGCGGTTGGACGGTAAATAAAGCGCGGAAAATCACTTTGCTGATCTGTGCCATACTCGTATTGCCTGTGACTATGGCCCCGATAGTTACAAATCAATGGATTGCTGTTCTGCTCATTGCCCTTGCCGCCGGTGCGCATCAAGCCTGGTCGGCTAACGTTTTTACCCTGGTGTCTGACGTGTTTCCCAAGAAAGCCGTGGCTTCTGTTGTCGGAATTGGCGGAATGTGGGGCGCCGCTTCCGGGATCATTGCCAATCTGGCTCTGGGCAAAGTCCTCACTGATGCCGGTCCGCATGGATATGTTTACGCATTCCTCGTTGCCGGATGCGTCTATATGGTGGCCCTCGGAGTGGTCCAGCTGATCATGCCCAAGATGACTCCAGTGAAGCTGTGATGAATTTTGTATCTTTGGGCATAAACCGATTTAAAAACTGAAAAGATGTTCAATTTAATTTTTTGATATGAAAAAGACTCTATTAAGCCTGGTTATTCTGGGCGTTTTTTCGATTTTTGGTCAAACGAAACCGGTTAAATCCATTGAAGGTTTAAAAGCTGCTTATAACGGTGAATCAACCGCCAGTGCTAAATATGCCAAATTCGCTGAAGCTGCTGAAAAAGAAAATGATGCCAAAAAATCATTCACATGGGCCATGGATACCGAGAAAACATTTCCGGGCGAGTGGTATGTTTGCCCGAAATGCGGGAATACCTACAATGTCAATACGGTTAAAGAAGCATGCGATTTCTCCATGACACCGAAAGCAAAATTTTCAGTATTCAAATAAAATCAATTGAAAAATGAAATTAGTAGTCAGCCTATTATTGTCACTGGGTTTGGTGACAGGAACCGTCGCTTATGCGAAAGTCCTTCCGGCCAATAAAATCATGAATAAAGCTTATGCTCAGGCCGCTAAAGAAAACAAGAAAGTTATGGTGATCTTCCATGCTTCCTGGTGCGGCTGGTGCCACCGGATGGATTCCATCATGAATATGTCCGAAACGAAACCCTTTTTCGATAAGAACTTCGTGATCAAACATCTGGTTGTTATGGAAGCGAAAGACAAAAAGAATCTCGAGAACCCAGGTGCCCAAGAAATGATGACAAAATACAATGGCGCCGGAACAGGTATCCCTTATTGGTTGATTTTTGATGCAACGGGCAATTTGCTGGCCGATTCAAGGATGCCGTCCAAAGATAAGTCCGGTAAAGCTATTCTTGCCAACGTCGGCTGTCCGGCTCAACCCGATGAAGTATCCTATTTCATCAGCGTGCTGAAGAAAACAACTTCGCTGAAAGAAGCTGATTTAGCTGTGATTTCTGAAAAGTTTACCATGAAGCAGGTAGCCCGATAACGATGTGGACAAAATCAGAATCAGACTTTATATACCAATTTAAAAAACCATACGACATCCAGCTTTTTCTGGATTCAATACCATACAATCCAAACGCGGAGTGCCGCTCTCCACGTCTGGTAATCGCAGATAAGAAAGCGCACTGTTTTGAAGGTGCGCTATTTGGTGTGGCGATGTTGCGGGAACTGGGTTTTAAACCACTGATCCTGGATCTTATGGCCGAAAACGACGACGATCATGTGATTGCCGTGTTTAAGATCCGCAACAAATGGGGCGCTATTGCCAAATCAAATACTACCGCCCTGCGCTATCGGGAGCCCGTTTATATATCGATCAGGGAATTAATTATGTCCTATTTCGATTTCTATTTCAATACCCTGGGCGATAAATCATTACGGTCCTATTCCAGGCCGGTCAACCTCTCCCGGTTCGATCATAAGAACTGGTCCCAAACCGATTCCGACCTTGAATATATCGGCGACTACCTCACCGGGATCCCGCATTACCCCCTCCTGGATACCGAATCGATTAAGCAGCTTCAGCGTGCAGACCAAAAGCTGATGGATGCGGTTTTCCTGGGAGCCAACGCAGACGGACTGTTTAAGCCGGAGGAATGAAATGACCGGTTTCGTGATTCTCCTCGTTTTATCGTCCTTTTTTCTGATATACCTTGCAGCAGAATCAGTTGTTTATAACCATAAAATAGACCGGATTCCCCTCCGTATCACCGTTTCCGGAACCCGCGGAAAAACCAGCATCGTCAGAACGCTGGCATCGGTTTTCAGAGCCCATGGGATCAAGGTTCTCGCTAAGACAACCGGCTCCGAGGCCATGTATATCCTCCCGGATGGCACTTTGGAAAAGATCATCCGAAAGGGGTTAACTACCATTCTCGAACAAAAACGGTTGATCGCTAAAGCAGTTAAACTTGATGTTGAGTGCATTATTACAGAGATTATGAGTATTCACCCTGATAATCATCGGGTTGAAACGCATAAACTGATAAAACCGGGACTCACGATTTTGTCCAATTTCCGCCCTGACCATACCGACGTAGTGGGTGAATCTATGCGGGAAATCTCAGAACTCTTTGTCAATGATGTTTTTCCGGAATCAAAAATCATTATTCCCGAAGAGGAACTCAATGAGACCATCAGGAAAGGAATTCAACAGAACAGGGCCGACCTGATCACTGCTAATACAGGTTTCAGCGATGAACTGAAGCTCCCTGAACCCATTTATCAGCAGCAGATCCGGACCAACCTGGATACCGTAATAGCCGCAGCACGATACCTGAGAATCCCGGATGAGACCATCATCAGAGGGATCCTGGATACCAGGCTGGATATCGGGCAGCTTGGAATATTCCGGTTTGATATGGATGATCGGAAAGTTTGGTTTGTGAATGCTTTTGCTGCAAACGATCCGGTTTCAACCCAGCAGATAATCCAAAAAACCAGTGAAATATTCGCACCTGAAATTACCGGCACCCCTGAAATCATTGGCCTCCTCGCACTGCGCTCCGATCGCGGCGAGCGCAGCCGGCAATGGCTTAATTATCTTCAATCAGAGGGGAAAAATCTCTTCAGCCACTTATATGTCAGTGGCATCCATTCCTCTATCTTCACCCGAAAACTAAAAAACTGCGAGAGCCTACTCTACAACCATCCGGAAATGATTACCCGTCATATAATCGAATCGACCAAGGGTGATGCAATTGTGTTCGGCATCGCCAATATTCATGGATTAGGCACTAACCTAATTGATTACTGGAAAACCCGATACCCGACAACCGATAACGGACCCTTCGATCCACCTCACCCCCGGCCCCTCTCCCGCGTTCGCAAACTCACGGGAGAGGGGGGAGTGCTCCGGGCAAAACTTGAATCTCACTTGAATCTCTTATATAACTCCTTTTCTCTCGCAAAGGCGCAAAGTCGCCAAATTGTTTATGCTAATAGCGTCTTGGGGACTTTGCGAGAAATATCTTTTAACTAAATAGTACCTTTTTAAGTTATTGGCTTTGGTGCTATATTGAAAGAATATTGCGGGACTCTAA
>QYQM01000054.1 GCA_007280905.1 Porphyromonadaceae bacterium
GAATGACATTAAGAGGATTACGGGACTCAAATAAAGAAAGGCTCAAGGCTCAAGGCTCAAGGCTCAAGGCTCAAGGCTCAATAGAAGTAGGAAGGGGAAATTTCGAGATTCGAATTTCGAAATTGCAACTTTCTCCTTCACTTCAATCTTGAGCCTTGAGCCTTGAGCCTTTCTTTCATCTTTGATTATTCCTGTCACTAAATCGCACTTAATTCGTCTATGTCAACCTGTGAATGGCCTTCCAACGACCCCCAGATGCTTGAGTATCATGATACCGAGTGGGGTAACCCTGTTCATGACGACCGGAAATGGTTTGAGTTTATTGTACTGGATGCGTTCCAGGCCGGCTTGAGCTGGCGGACCATTTTGCATAAGCGTGAGAATTTCCGGAATGCTTTCGATCATTTCGAGCCTGACTGCCCTCTCAGAAATGCCTGCAAAAACGGAATTATCTGATAGGATCAGTAAGGACCTGATAAAGCGGGGTTTCAAGTTTGTGGGATCCACCATTGTATATGCTTTTCTTCAGGCTGCCGGGATGGTGAACGATCATCTTACTCATTGTTTTCGGTATGAAGAGCTCCGTGGATAAGGCTGAATCAAAAAAAAGTGGCTAATATTTCCCGATAAAAGCAAAGTTCCTTTATATTTGCAATCCCAAAAGCGAGAATAGCTCAGTTGGTAGAGCACGACCTTGCCAAGGTCGGGGTCGCGGGTTCGAGTCCCGTTTCTCGCTCACACCCACACCCACACCCAAACACAAACACACACCCACTTCACCCACACCCACCTCGCCCAGGTGGCGGAACTGGTAGACGCGCTGGACTTAAAATCCAGTGGCCATTACGGCCGTACCGGTTCGATTCCGGTCCCGGGTACGAAAGAGCAGAAGCCGGCATCTTGCCGGCTTCTGCTCTTTTATGGCTCAAGGCTCAAGGCACAAGAAGGATTTAGAAAAAACTATCCACAGATAACACTGATATCACTGATAGTAATAGCCAAAATCAGTGTTATCAGTGACATCAGTGGACAGTTAATTTCCTAGCGTTGGTTGAATTTGTCGAATGCATCCTGATCCCAGTGAATAGACAGCGGATCAGCAGCCAGGAACAAAACTAATCCCTTGGCATATGCAACCAGTGAAGCCATGTTGTCATAATCCATCAACTGAGGTTCATCGGTAACTTTGTGGATAAAGTTCAGGTCGTCGGTGGTGACCAGGGTGAAGGCCGGGATGTTTAAGGTGGTTTCATCACCAGCCAGGTAGAAACACCATGTTTTCAAATCTGCTGCTGTTACCGGCTGAATCTCCTGGGCGGATATCCTGGTCAGGAAGGATAAGATCAGGATTGAGATAATAAATAACTGCTTCATGGCATAAAGATGGGAATTCGGAAAAACTTTTCTCCATTTTTATAATTTTGAGCAACCTGTTTAAAGATTCAATTATGAAGAGACCAATAAGAATTTTCCTGTGTGCTTTGGTTCTGATCCCATTTATCGGGATTTCCTGCCAAAAGAAGAATCCGGTGATCGAGATTCAGACGCCGAAAGGAAATATTATCATAGAGTTGTATATCGCTAAAGCCCCGGTTACAGCGGGAAATTTCCTGAAGATGGTTAAGGATCACGTTCTGGATGGAAGGAGTTTTTACCGGACCGTTAGGAGCGTCAACGATACCAATCCGGTTAAGATAAGTGTTTTGCAGGGCGGCACACAAGGAAAAGACAGCCTGCCGGATATTAAACCAATTGAACATGAGACTACTAAAATGACTGGAATTAAGCATCTCGACGGTGTGATTTCAATGGCCAGAACTACGCCGGGTTCGGCAAGAACCGAGTTCTTTATCTGTATCGGGGATCAGCCGGAGCTCGACTTTGGCGGAAGAAGGAATCCCGACGGACAAGGATTTGCCGCTTTCGGTAAGGTGATTGAAGGTATGACGCTGGTTCAGGAGATCTGGCAGGGTCCGGCAGCAGGACAGAAAATTGACCCGCCGATGCGTATCCATAAAGTAGTGGTCCGTTGATGGATAATCATCCATTTGCCATCCGTTTATCGGATCGGGGAATGAAGATACTTCGCTTCCCTTTGACCCGGTTGGTTATCGCACTTGTTTTTCTTGTTGCTTTTACCGGATTGGCGCTCGGCCTGAGTTCCTGGATCCGGAAAGATATACTTCCTCCGGAAAGCCAACTGATCGGTTCGGTTATACAGATGATTTTGACGTGCACCTTTGCCTGGATCGGATATGCCCTGTATTGCGGAACAATCGAGGGGCGCAGGGTACATGAACTTGATTTGCGAAAAGGGCTTCGTCAGACTACCTGCGGACTATTGCTCGGTTTTGGCTTTATCACTCTCATCATGCTGATTATATGGCTGACAGGGAGCTATCGGGTAACAGGTCTTCATTCCATATCAGCGCTCTGGCCTTTCCTGATCATGTCCATTCAAGCGGGTGTTGTGGAGGAAATTTTAAGCCGGGGAATCATTTTCCGGATTGCAGAGGAAGGTGTCGGTACGTGGTGGTCGATCCTGTTGTCCGCCTTCATCTTTGGTTTTTTGCATATCTGGAATCCCAATGCCACCGTGTTCAGTTCCGTTTCGATCGCACTCACCGCCGGAGTCATCCTGGCCATGCTTTACGTAATCACCCGTCAGCTTTGGATTCCCATCGGAATGCATATTGGCTGGAATTTTACGCTTGGCGGTATCTATGGAGCTCCTGTGTCAGGAGGGGAACCGGGTGGAATCCTCGCATCAACTTTTTCCGGGCCTGAATGGCTGACTGGTGGGGCATTCGGACCGGAAGCATCGGTTATTACCCTTACAGTGTTCATTATTTTTGGAATTTACCTGATCTGGAAAAGCATAAACGATAAAAGCTGGGTCAAACCCATGTGGAGGAACCAGAAATGATTGTGATATTAAAGGCAGAAGAGAAAGATATTCAGGTGATTGCTGATTTTCAGGTGGCAATGGCATCAGAAACTGAAGGCATCGATCTGAATCCGGAAACGGTATTCCGGGGCGTCAGCTCCGTATTCGCTGATCCCACCAAGGGATTTTACCTGGTTGCCAAAGAGGACGGCCGGACCCTCGGTAGCCTGATGATTACTTATGAGTGGTCCGACTGGCGTGTCCGAACCGTATGGTGGATCCAGTCGTTATATGTGATACCGGAAAACCGGCGCCAGGGTATCTTCAAACAGATGTATGCCTGGCTGCTTCAAAAGGTTAACCGGGATGATTCGGTGGGTGGGATCCGGTTATATGTTGATCATACCAACCTGAAGGCTCAGAAGGTTTATGAATCCCTCGGCATGGATGGGAATCACTATCGGTTTTATGAGTTCATGAAGTGATCAGATTTTCCGGATGATCATCATTCCGTCGAAAACCGGGAGCAGCAGGTTTTCAACCCTATGATCTGCCTGAATATGATCATTGAATCGCATAACTCCGAGTGTAAAATGATCGTTTTCAGGAATATCGGTTTCCAGTACTTTTCCGCTCCATAAAGTATTATCGGCAATCAGAAAGCCGCCAGGGCGGGTTTTTTCTAATGCAGCTTCGTAATAATCAATGTATTGATCTTTTTCGCCATCGATAAATACAAGGTCAAAGCTGATATGGAGATTAGGAATAATGCTGAGGGCATTTCCGATATGAAGATGGATTTTATCCCTGTGGGGAGATTCCTTGATCCAGCCTTCTATAAAAGGTTTCAGTTCGTCGTTGATTTCGATGGTATGTAATTCTGCTCCCTCAGGCAGTCCTGCAGCCATGGCCAGGGCTCCGTATCCGGTGAAGGTGCCGATCTCCAGCACTTTTTCAGGGCGGATCATCTGGCAAATCATTTCGAGCCACTTACCGATCAGGTGGTCCGAAGTACGGCGGGGATGATGGATTTTGACATAAGTATCCCGGAAAAGCTGGCTCAGAAGCGGAATTTCGGGGCTGGTATGGTCGAGTGCATATCGATCCAGTTTCGGGTGAGTGATCCCTTTATGTTTGAAAAAATTGCTCATCTGAAAATCAACATCGAAAGTTTGTCCGGGGCAAGTATCTCGTTGGCGGTTTCAATTAATTGCTCAGCGGTGATCTCTTCAATCTTTTTTGCGATCGTTTCCATCGAATCGAACCGGTTAAAAAGCATGATGCTTTTGCCCAATGTGAAAAGGAGATTCTCCTTATTGTCGGTCGACATGACGATCTGTCCAAGTATCTGATTCTTAGCTCTATGTAGCTGAAGAGTACCAAGTTTCTGGGTCCGTAACCTGTCGAGTTCTTTATGCACCAAAGCGATGCTTTTATCCAGTTTTTCCGGATCGGTGCCGAAATAAATGGTGAGAACCCCGGTATCGATATAGGGGGTATACGTAGATTCAACATTATAGGCATACCCGTGTTTCTCGCGGAGCGACATGTTCAGCCGTGAGTTCAGGCCTTGTCCGCCGAGCAGGTTATTGAGGAGGATGAGGTTCATCCGCCGCGGTTCCATGGCAGGATAGGCAATATTGCCGATAACGCAGTGTGCCTGAAATGTATTCAGCTGCCGGATCTCCTGGCTGGGCATATAGCTCAGGATTGGTGTCCGTTCGGTTTTCCGTGTTTTCGATTTAACCTCGCCGAAATATTTCTCAATCATTTTGGTCAGCCGGGGGAAGGGGATTTTCCCCACCGAGCATATCACCATCTGATCGGTATCGTAGGTTCGGGACATAAACCGGCGGACGGCTTTCTTATCAAAGGTTTGCAGTGTTTCCGGCGTTCCCATGATATTCCGGCCGATAGGGTGAACGGGGTAGATCAGTTCCTCGAAATCATCGAAGATCTGGTCCGATGGGTTATCTTTAAATGAATTGATCTCATCAGCAATGACTTCCCTCTCTTTTTCCAATTCATTTGCCGGGAAGGTGGAATGGAAAATGATATCAGCGAGAAGTTCAATGGCCCGGTCGTAATGCTGGGCAAGAAAGCCCGCATAAAAGGCTGTTTCCTCTTTTGAGGTATAGGCATTGATTTCACCGCCAACATCATCCAGACGGCATAAAATATGGTAGGCTTTGCGATGAGTGGTGCCTTTAAAGATCACGTGCTCAATGAAATGGGCTATTCCATGTTCATGCTCCAGTTCGTCTCTCGAGCCGGTATTCAGCAGGAGCCCGCAATACGCCACCTCATTATCTGCAGGCATATGAACCAAACGCATTCCATTTTTCAGGGTATGAATAAAATACTCCATTCCAGCTTATTAATTGGGATGCAAAGATATAAAAAGGGCTGTATGCCGTTAGTTTTTCACTGAGATATTGGTCATAAACAATTTTTACTCTACATTTGTTGCCCGATTGAAAAGGTACCATAGCTCAGTTGGTAGAGCAACGGACTGAAAATCCGTGAGTCCTTGGTTCAAATCCGAGTGGTACCACGAGGTGGGTGTGGGTTTGGGTGTGAGTGTGGGTGTGGAGTGTGAGAGTGAGTGTGAGTGTGTTTGGGTGAGGGTGAGAAAAGATTAAGCCGAATCGCCGAATTATCAGGCGGTTCGACTTTTCATTTAAACGGTTTGTACCCACCATGGTACCCACATTCAGGCAAACTCGCTTAATTTTAACTTCTCAATGCCTCCACTTTTGAAACCGATCCGGCCGGGTGCCGGTTAATCATAAGCACTAAAATTAACATCATGCAAGAAGAAGATTTGTCATTAATGCGTGATGCTGAGACAACTCAGGAAGTCACCGAAGGACTGGAAAAAGTCTTACCATGTTGATGGTCATTATACGTGGTCAGTTAGAGTAGTGGATTTCTCGACCAGTTCCGATATTTCTCCATTGTCCTCAATTGTTCTAGTGTTACTTTCGGTGCAACTATTCTCGGGTTCATTTTACAAATATCAGCCTGGAATAACGTGTGCATTGCCAGAAAAACAACTGAACGAGCTGGGTATCAGTATGAAGTCTTCCAAAGGTGTTGGTTGAATCTTCAATCTCAATCATTTGTGAATCAGT
Organism: Porphyromonadaceae bacterium; assembly: GCA_007280905.1. Lineage (GTDB taxonomy): Bacteria > Bacteroidota > Bacteroidia > Bacteroidales > UBA12481 > UBA12481. The sequence continues at coordinate 6,022 of QYQM01000054.1, forward strand.
CATGAGCGTTTATAAAAAATATTTTATCATTTCATCACTTTCTTTATGAATTGTTCAAAAGTTGTTTACATTTGCAATGTACTACTACTCCTACCCGGGTTAAATTCCGGGTCAGCCCCCTAGATTGGTAGGGGGCATTTTTGTTTATAAACCTTTAATCAAATAAAATGAAGTCCAATAGTGTTTCTTTTCTATACGATGGCTTCAATTTTTACAATGGATTGAAAGATGCTGGATGGAAGAAATATTAATGGTTAAATCTTGTAAAATTTTCAAGCAGACTGGTTGGTAAGTATAAAGACTGGACGGTTAATGAGGTAAGCTATTTTACCGCCCGACCAATCGATCGTGGTAAAGCAACCCGCCAGGAAGCATTTCTGGGTGCCAATGAATTATTGTATCCAGGAACTTTTCACACCATACTAGGAAAGTATAAAAATAGGTCAATTTATTGCTCTAATTGTGGAGACAAAATACCCAGGTGGGAAGAAAAGCAAACCGACGTTAATATCGCAATTGGGTTAATCGATCGATGCCGATCGGGCAATGTCGATGTCATTTGCCTGGTTTCAGGTGATAACGACCTAAAACCGGCACTGAAGTATATTCAGGAGGAGTTTCAGAATATTCGGGTTTTGGTATTTTATCCACCTCATAGGAACCGTAGCGAGCTTCAACAATTTGCTTGGGATGCAAAGCACTTGATCAGTTATGAAGAAGTATTTAAAAATTCATTGCTCGAAAAAATAGTTGAATCCGGTACTATTCGTTACACAATCCCACCTACTTGGGAGCTGGAGTAACCTATGTAGACTTCCTTAGTTTGCTAGCAATAGAACGCTACCTTAAGGATTATCAATAATTTGGGTAGACAAGTTCTACTGAGTAAGTTATTTGGCAATGAATCTCGAAATCCCGTACAAGTTAATATTCAAAGTCTTGAACCCGGTATTTATTATGCTATATTCAATTGTGACGAAAGAATAGTACGAGAATATTTATAAAGGAGTAGGTTGTCAACCAGTTAAGAACTCTTATATAAATCAGTTCTCGCCGTTTTAAGTTGGTTCTTAATCAACTTGATCGGAGTCGATCCGAAAATCTCAAGGGTGATCGCTGGATTCCACCTTCCTTTTTCTTTTCCTTTAGCTATCTGGATATTACGGACCATCATCGGAATATCCAGCTGTGTATTAAATCACTCATCCCCGCCCCGAAAAAGAATTCCCGTTTAAAACCGCAATGTTCACATTTGGCTTTTATAATGGTTCCTATCTCGATAGCAATCTATTAAGGCTATGTTAGCCATTTGATAAAGCAGATTCAATGTTTCTCAGCAAGTCATCGAAGTTACTCATGATCGCACCTATTTTCAATAATTTCTCCAATGATATTTGCTTTGCTTCTCCGACTTTAACATCAAGAATCCTTGAACTCAGAATGTAAAATTCCCATTGTCTGGTATCTAACGGATTAATTGTCCCATGGTCTTTGTGGGCATGTAAGGCAAATACGTATACATCTGCCTGCCTTTTCTTGTTCCTTTCGTAAATATTTTCATTATAATCCCACGCATAAGTTTTGGGAATTCTAAAAATGGGTTTAGAATAGTCCTTTTGTTTCCATGTTTGCAGGTATCCCGACGATTTCACTTCAATTTTGATCCCATTTTCCAGTTGCAAATCAAAGGCATCCCAACTTATTCGTGGTTTGGAATCAACATTACAAGCCAGTGCAACAAGGTATTCGGCAACACTTCCCCTTTCCGTATTACCAATAAGGTCAGAGTAAGCCCATTGCCAAAAGTCAATTAAATGATGATTCCTGTGGTCACCAAAAATCTCTTCGTGACCTGTTTTCTTTTGAAATGGTATAGGGCCTGATTCCATAATTTATAGGGTTAATTACTAATAGATTGCAGCAACGATGCACTCAATACTGTTTATCGGTTGAATCAGGGGTAAATCTCCAATCATGATTCACCGCCAAATCTTTTCCTGGGTTCATCTAACAGGGAGTTCGCCAGCTCCTTTTGTAATGCCTTTTCATAATCTTCAAAAGTTGTGATCTCACCCGTCCCAAACATTTTCCGAATCCTAAATTGGCGCTCGAAACTCAAATCTCTAAAAGGGCTTTCCCCTAATGCCCACGCGATCCGATGACTGTCATCCGGCGTGATAGGCTCACGAGTTTCCTTTTTATTAAGATTGTCATCCATACCCCTAAAAATACGAGAAATCAATCGATTGTCTAAACAGTATTGTAAAATTCTCTTCCATCGTTGGTCAGGACATAACTTTTCGAGTATACACGTCACTTCCCAGTCATCTTTTCGTTTAAGATTAAACGGGTCGGTCGAATGGATGGCTGATAAAAGAGGCAAAGTTTCAGGGAACTATATCTAATTCCATTACAGCAAGCTGGTTTGATAAGAAAAACAAATCCGGATAAAAGAAATGATCCTGGTCAACAATACATTAGTCTCAACTTCTTTGCTAACAGGCAGAATCCAGGAAAGTAAAGTTTTTAATCGGTGATCATCGGATTTCATTTCTTCCTGGATACCCCGGTACATCACATTAAACGCCCCCACCAACTTTAGGCACATGGGCAATATGTGTTTCCCACCGTTTTTTTGAATATTTTTAGCCTTTTCAAATCCAGAGATCGTGCCAAAATTCCTGACTAAGTACTTTACTGAAATTGAGCTTCGTAAGAATCTGTATTTATTGCTGATCTGGCGTTTCATCCTGGTGATGATCCTCTTTTCGATTTGCAGGGTTGCTTTCTATCTGATCAACAAGGGCTATTTCCCGAATACATCCTTCAGCGGCATGATGAGATTAATGCGCGGAGGAATTGTTTTCGACATTACAGCCGTACTCTATACCAACCTGCTCTATTTTTTTCTGTTTCTGGTGCCTTTCGCCTTCAGGTATAACCTGATTTTCCAGACTGCGATGAAGTATCTCTACCTGATCACCAACGGCTTGGCATTATTGGCAAACTGCTGTGATTTTATTTATTTCCAGTTTGGTTTTCGCAGGACTACCGCCTCCATTTTCAGTGAGTTTAAGCATGAGACCAACCTGGGGGCCCTGATGCCAAAGTTCATTGTCGGTTACTGGTACGTGGTGGTAATCTGGCTCGCATTGATGGCCATACTTTATTTTACCTATGGCCCTTTCCATACCTCCAAATCAAGGACGCTCAAAGACCGGAGGGCACAACTCATTCTGCTGGTTAGCGGAACTGTTTTGTTTGTCGTTTTTGCAACGTTAATTGTCGGAGGTCTGAGAGGGGATCTCAAACATAGTACCCGTCCAATAACACTGAGCAATGCAGGAAAATACATCAGTGAACCCCTCGAAGCAAATATCGTGCTCAACACTCCTTTTGCTATTTACCGGACCATCAGCAAGCAATCGCTCGAGAAAGAGACTTTTTTCAACAGTGAGGAGGAGCTGGATAACGTGTATACCCCCGTCCATAAGCCTGTCGTAGATGCTCCTTTTCAAAAGGAAAACGTCGTTATCCTGATCCTCGAAAGTTTTGGCTGCGAGTACACCAAGACCTATGGTCATAACCTCGATGGTGGTACTTATGAAGGTTACACCCCTTTTCTCGATTCGCTGATCGGTAACAGCCGGATGTACCTTCAATCATTTAGTAACGGTCGTAAATCAATCGATGCCATGCCATCGGTTCTGGCCAGTATTCCCATGATGGTGGAGCCTTTTCTGCTGACATCCTATTCAGCTGACAAAATCAATAGTATTGCATCTATCCTTAACGGCAAAGGCTACTATACTGCCTATTTTCATGGAGCACCCAATGGCTCTATGGGATTTCAGGCCTTTGCCAATGCTGCCGGGTTCAAAGATTACTATGGCTTGAATGAGTATCCCGACAAAAAAGACTTTGACGGCTCGTGGGGGGTTTGGGACGAAGAATTTTTTCAATTCTTCGCAGGCAAAATGAATGAGTTTAAACAACCTTTCTGTACCGCGATTTTTTCAGTCTCTTCGCACCACCCGTTTGTTGTTCCGGAGCGGTATAAGGACAAATTCAAACAAGGCCCGATGCCAATCTATCAATGTATCAATTATACCGACTATGCATTGAGGAAATTCTTTGAAACAGCTTCCCGGATGCCCTGGTACAATAATACCTTGTTTGTGATTACCGGCGACCACACCAGTCAGTCGGTTCACCTTGAGTATAAAACTAACCTGGGAGCCTTCAGGGTTCCCGTAATTTTCTACAAACCCGATGGAAGTTTGAAAAGTGTGGTTGATGGCCTCGTGCAACAAATTGACATTCTGCCCTCTATACTGGGTTACCTGAATTATGATCAACCTTATCTGGCATTTGGCCGAAATCTTTTTAACCCGAAGGAGGAGCCATTTGTAATTACCTATACTGCCAATACTTACCAGTTGGTGATGGGTGACTATCTGTTTCTGCACAATGGATTGATAGAGACCGGTTTCTATAATGCCAGGACAGACCTCCTTTTATCAAAAAACCTTATCGGTCAATATCCTGAGATTGAAAAGAAGATGGAGGAAAAAGTCAAGGCCTTCATTCAGCAGTATAATAACCGGATGATTGACAATAAGCTGACCGTGGAGAAGTAGGGTTTCAGAGTTTCAGAGTTTCAGAGTTTCAGGTATCGGTTATTGGTTGCAAGTTGGAAATATGTTACTAATTTGCCTAAAAATTCGATCCATGCGATGGTTACTGATGATCCTGGGATTTTGGCTGACAGTAACGCCGGGTTATGGTCAGAAGAGGACAGAAGGGCCGGATTTCCCGCGTTATCCGGTTCCGGATGAGATCCGGCTGAAATCTGCCGTCAAACTCCCTGCGAAAGTTAACCTGGCTAAAAGCAAATACTTCCCTGATATTTTCGAACAGTACGGATGGAGCTGCAATCAGTCAAGCTCCATAGGCTACTTGTTGACGTATGAACTTAACCGTTTGCGAAATGCCGACGGCGGTCTGCCGGAAAACCGTTACTCCCCTCTTTATGTATGGAATTTCCTGAATAGTGGCAGTTACTCAAAAGGGGTGAGCTATTTCGATAGCTGGGAGATCATAAAGGCCGGCGGTGCGCCCAATGAGATTGATTTTCCGAATAATCCAGATATGAAATTCTGGATGTCGGGGTATGACCGGTATTATCGAGCCATGCAAAACCGGGTGCTGAAAAACTGGTCGCTACCCGTTGGAACCCCGGAGGATTTGCTGGTTTTAAAGCGTTACCTGTTTGATCATTTTGATGGATCAAAATTTGGCGGCATGGCTAATTTCCAGATCGCCAGCGGCGGCATGAACGTCCGTTACTTGCCGCGAAATTCCTATGATGAAGGTGCCGCCTATATTACAACATTCGGAACCTATGTCGGCCATGCCCTCACCATCGTGGGGTATAATGATTCCATCCGGCTCGATCGTAATGGGGATGGCGAATACACCAATAATATCGATATTAATGGCGACCATGTTGTCGATCTGAATGACTATGAAAAAGGTGCCCTGATCGTTGCCAATTCCTGGGGCAAAAGCTGGGGAGATAATGGGTTTGCCTATGTGCCTTATCACCTGCTGGCATTGTACGGATGGGAAGGCGGTTTGTGGAATAAATCGATCCATATCGTGGAGGCAGCCAAGACCTATGATCCTGTTTTGACCCTCCGTGTCGAACTGTCTCACAGTTGCAGAAGCAATATCAGGATAATGGCAGGTGTGTCAAATGATCCAAATGCCACGGAACCCGAACATATTCTTGAGTTTCCCATGTTTAATTACCAGGGTGCGCAGGTTCCTTTTTACGGCAATCAGCGGCCCGACACTACCCGGTTTGAACTCGGACTGGATATCTCACCGCTGGCAGATTTTATTGAAACAGATGGACCGGTGCGGATTTTTCTTATCGTTGACGAGAAAGATGCCTGGAATGGTAATGATGGGGTTATCCGGTCATTTATGGTTTATAATCAGTTTAATACAAGAGATTCCACCATTTGCGGACAAACCATGGTTCCTGTCCGGAACAATTCCCGTACCCTTATGAGCTTGGTCAGGCAGGTACGATTTAATCGTATCAAAATTAAAGAGGTTCCCAGGTTGTTTGCAAAACCGGGTGAATATATATCTGTTCAAATGGAAGCTACCGGAGCTGCAAGCCCGTATGTGTGGGAACTGGTACCGGATTACCAGATCGGATTCACGACAACACCAGTGCCCGACCGGGGGGGCACCCTTTTATACAACGGACAGTTCGGCAATCCTGTTAACCGTGTGGATCTGCCATTCAAATTCCGGTTTTTCGGAATTGAATATGATCATTTTTCCGTAACCGAGGATGCGGAATTACTTTTCGATCAGGAAGAGAACGGATATCCTTATGTAATCGATTCAAGCCTGGTATTCCGGTCGATAAAAAAGATCAACGGTTTCGGCACGGACCTCGATTATTACATGAATGATAATTCAATAAGCTGGTACGGTAATGACACGCTGATGGCGATTACCTGGAAAGCTATGGCACCATCCGAAGAGGGAGGCGTTGCGGTAAAGATCGTTTGCGAAATTCATCCGGATGGCCGGATCCGTTACATTTATGATAACCCGGATATTTTATTTCCGCCAGGTGCAACCATAGATATTGGTGTTTCCAATGGTGATAGCCGGCAATTCAGGCGAATTTCTGCATTTAATCCTGATCAGGTTGATGGAGCCAACTGCTTGTCGATCAGCCCGTATTTATTTCCGAAAGAAACTAAGTTTGATGAAACCGGCTGGTTGTTTTGCCGTCCGGAAAGCCCCAATACCCTTTATGAAATTAAAGTGCGGGTGGTTGATAAAAATAGCCGCATGTCATACTCCACCGTTCAGATTTCCACCCGTGACCTGACTTCAGCCCGGTTATTGTCGGAAAACTTCCCGAATCCTTTTTATCAAGAAACCCGTTTCCGAATCATTGTCCCGGAAAAATCTGCGGTACTGGCTGAAATTTTCGATCTCCGCGGTCGCAAAGTTGCTGTTTTGTGTGATGGAGAGTTTATTCCGGCAGAATATGAGATTTCCTGGAACGGCACGAGCAACAATGGTTCACAGGCTAGCCCTGGTGTTTATATCTGCCGTCTCAGGGTTGGTGGCCGCATCGAATCCCGCAAGCTGATAAAATCGAATTTGAATATCCGTTATCATTAACCAAAACGTATAAGTCCCTGTTCGCGGAAAACCGGAAGAAATAGGCAGGGAGTTTGGATATACATTTATTTATATCTAACTTTCTAATCATAATTATTTACGAATGAATTATACGATTCTAAAACCGCAGCAGTTCGGAAGGGTTGGATTACTCACCCTTTCAAGACCGGCTTCCCTGAACGCGTTGAATTCGGTTTTCTTTTCCGAATTGATTGATTATCTTGATTATATATTAACGGATGAGCCTTTTGATGTCCTGGTGATAACCGGCGAAGGCAAGGCATTTGCAGCCGGTGCAGATATTTCCGAGATGGTCGGACTGGACCCTAATGGTGCACGGCGATTTTCGGAACGGGGCCAGCAGACCTTTCTGATGCTGGAGGATCTACCGATTCCGGTGATTGCCGCAATCAATGGTTATGCCCTCGGAGGCGGCTGTGAACTATGCATGGCCTGCGATATCAGGCTGGCTTCCTTTAATGCGATATTCGGGCAGCCGGAGGTTAACCTTGGACTGGTACCCGGTTACGCCGGAACTCAGCGGCTATCGCGTTTAATCGGTTTGGGAGGAGCATTAAAATGGATTCTTTCGGGATTAAATATGGATGCCAGGGAGGCTTATCGAATAGGATTGGTTCAGGACCTTTCGGAACCGGAAAAGCTGATCGAAGATGCCCTTACGCTAGCCAGGCGTATAGCCACCCGCGGGCTCAAAGCCGTTCGCACGGCTAAAATGCTTCTTCGCAAGGGAATCGACATGAATTTTCAGAAAGCCCTTGATATGGAGAAGGAACATTTCGCCGAACTCTTTAATGATGAAGGGATTGAGGGCATGAAGGCTTTTCTGGAGAAACGGAAGCCTTCGTGGGAAAACAACAAATAAAAGGATTCCCTGTCAGGCCGGGTAATAATCGTCAACGGCTATCTCGCCGTGAAGAATATAATATCCATTAAGTGCCAGAGATTCCACATCTTCCTCATTGGGATAAATATGTACCGGGGCAATCTTTCGAATCCTCATCTGGAGCTCTTCCATAAATACGGTGCTGTTCACTAATCCCCCTGTAAGCAGGATGGCATCCACATCTGCGGCAAGTACAGCATACATCGCGCCTATAGTTTTGGCTACCTGGTAGGCCATTGCTTTCAGGTAAAAAGCTGCCTTCTCATCGCCATTGGAGGCCATATGATCTGCCGAATAGCCATCATGTACACCCAGGTATGCAAATAATCCCCCATCAATGGTAATCATAGAGTACAACTGATCTTGTGTATACTTTCCGCTATAGCAGAGATTGATCAGATCGCCGATCGGCACCGAACCTGTGCGGGAGGGGGAGAATGGCCCGTCACCAGCCAGACCCTGGTTGGCATCAATAACCCGGCCTTTCCGGTGAGCTCCAACGGTAATACCATTCCCCATCTGGGCAACAATCAGGTTTAGTTCATCGTATTTTTTCTGTACGGTTTTGGCGTATTTTCTGGCAACCGCTTTCTGCTCAAGAGCATGAAAAACAGATTTGCGGCTGAATTCAGGGTGACCGGAAACTCTTGCAATCTCCTCAAATTCATCTACAACAACCGGATCGGCAACATAAGCCGATGAACCGGGAATCTGTAAGGATAATTCATGGGCAATCAGTCCACCCAGATTCACTACGTCCTCACCTGAAAATCCAGCATGTAAATCCTTGAGCATGGATTCATTAACCCGGTAAACACCGGCATGCACCGGTCGGACCAGGCCACCGCGGCTGATTATTATTTTGATATCATCGATGGGCAATCCGTTTGCTATCAGCTCCTTAATGATTTGATTTGCCCGATAGGCGGTTTCATCAGCATACCTGTTGAACTTTTTCCGGTCGGATTCGGGATGCAGAACTTTCTTGAGAAAAACAAGCTGCTGGTTACGGAACAATCCGATGTTGGTAAAGGGCACCCTGGGGTTAATGGCCAGGATCAGATTCCCGGGGAAGGCGTTGTATGCATCCATAAATGTTACTTAATGAGGGGTGAAAATATAAAAAAAACTAACCGATACGGTTAAATTCACTAATATTGAAACCATGAAAAAGATACATTTCATTCGGTTTACGGCCATTACTTTGTGCCTTCTTGCCGGGATTCAGGCCAAATCACAACAATCTGCTGAAGCAGATGTGATCAGGAAAATTTTTAATGAAGCCCTCACGAGTTACGAAGCCTATCATAACCTGGAGTGGTTATGTAAAAATACGGCAGGACGAATTTGCGGAAGGCCGGAAGCGGCTGAAGCCGTTGAATTTACCCGGCAACTGATGAATAAAATGAAGCTCGATTCGGTCTGGCTTCAACCCATCATGGTAAAAAGCTGGGACCGCGGGGAGAAGGAGGTAGCAAGAATCGTATCTGAAAAATTCGGCACAATCGCTGTACCATCGTGTGCATTGGGCTGGTCGGTGGGAACGGGCGATCCGGGATTATCCGCCCGTGTTGTTGAAGTAAAAAGTCTGGATGAGCTGAAGAGCAAATCGGGAAATGAGATCGAAGGCCGGATTGTTTTCTTTAACCAGCCTATGAAACAGACTAACCTGGATACTTTTACTTCTTACGGAGAGACTGTATGGCAAAGGACCGACGGACCGGTTGAAGCCGGGAAGCTCGGTGCCATCGGCTGTGTGATACGATCCATGAGTATCGAAATCGACGATTTTCCCCATACCGGCATTACCCGCTATGCCGATGATGTAAAACCGATACCCGCAATCGCCATATCAACAAAAGCAGCAGAAATGCTATCCGACTATCTAACAGTCGATTCCAATCTTTATTTCTTTTTCCGGACCACTTGTCTAGCCGGTCCGGATGTGCCGTCGTTTAATGTGATTGGTGAAATCCGGGGTTCGGCATTTCCCAACGAGATCATAACCATCGGCGGCCATCTGGATGCATGGGATATTGCAGAAGGAGCTAATGATGACGGCGGCGGCTGTATTCAGTCGATCGAGGTACTGAGACTGCTGCAGGCAGCCGGTATCCGGCCTTTACATACAATCCGGGCGGTGATGTTCATGGACGAGGAGGTGGCCCAGCGGGGAGGGCAAATGTATGCAAAAGAGGCAGCGGCGAAGGGTGAAAAACACATTGCCGCACTGGAATCCGATCGCGGCGTATTCCAGCCAAAAGCTCTGACAGTAACCGGCAATCCCGGGCAAATGAAAAAACTGGCTGAATGGCAACCCCTTTTTGATCCCTATGATATTAAACTGATTAGTGGCGGTGGTGGTGCCGATGTAGGACCCTTGAAAAAAATTTACCCGAAGATCCTTTTGATGGGAATAATTCCCGAGGATCAGCGTTATTTTAAGTTGCATCACGCTGCTTCAGATACATTTGAACAGGTCGATCGAAGGGAAATGCAAATGGGTGCAGCCGGGATCGCTGCGTTGGTGTATCTTTATGACAAATTTGGTTTATAAAGATAAAGATAAAGATAAAGGCTCAGGGCTCAAGGCTCAGGGCTCAAGTAAGTTTTAAGTAAAAGAGATTAAAGAAAACAAAGTGACCATGATACATTATTTTATACTTGGTTTTTCTTTCCTTGTTTTCAGCCTTATCCCTTACTTGAGCCTTGAGCCTTGAGCCTTGAGCCTTGAGCCTTGAGCCTTGGATCAAAGTGTTAATATAAATTCTGAATCGTCAATGAAAAAAGTTGTTATCATCTTGTTTCTCATCAGCATTGGAATGATTTGTTTTGGCCAGATCGTCTATAATCCGAACATCGCAATCAAACCAATCCCTACACTTTCTGTTACCAGTGTTATTACAACCGATTCAACCACCAGCGTAACCATCCGGATTACCAATTCCAAACAGCTTTCCCCTTTTACGCTTAGAACGCGTGACCTTTTTATCCGGCCGGTGAGCGATCCGAATAATCTAAAACTGATACGTTCAGAAAAAGCCCCTTTTGCCCCGGAAAAGCATATTTTTTCAACCCTGAATGAAGTTTTTGAATTTACTCTCGTATTTAAGCCTCTGCCAAAGGGAACCAAGTATTTCGACCTGATGGAAAACATGCCGAAGCGGGAGTTCTATGTTCAGGGGATTATCCTGGACCCAAAACTTAATGAGATCATTGCCAGGGGATTCGAAGCTTACAGCAAGGCCGACAGGAATGGCGCACTGAAGGCGTTTATCGAAATGGCCAATGCAGATCTCTATTTCGAGTATGGAATGGCCTATTTTAATATTATTTATCTTCTGGCCCAGTCGAACCGGATTCCCGAAGCCCAGGAATGGTACGACAAATTCAAGGACCGGTTCTTCTATGATAAAACGTTGCTGGAAAATGAACTGGTCAGGCTCGGAATCCGGCAGAAATTAAAGTGAAATGATGAAGTTTCTCTCAGCTCTGCTCCTCAGTATTATTTTTGGCTGGGGAGGTAAAATACAGGTTATACAATCCACTTCCCAGGAGTGGGCCGGAGGATTGCAGGAATCGGGCTATGGTACCGATTATAAACTGACCATTAAAGCAAAAGCCGGTTCTGATCTATTACAGATTGACGATCTCTGGGTTGGTGACATACATATGAAGGTTCGCGTAATGGCTGATCCTGCCAATCCACAGAACAATAACTTCAAAGAGGGCAGTCAGGTTTCCCTGAAGGCAGGAATCACATACCTGCCCGATGCTGATGGGCGGATCAGGCCGTTAGCTGCCGATAGCAAAAAAAAACCGTTTAACTTTAAGGGTGAAGGATTGTTAGGTTATACATATAAAGGACACAAAGCGTATCTGGTGATTGCTGAATTTAAGAAACTCGAAAAAATAATTTATCCTTAATAATCCTGAGATGGACAAGAAATTGATACTGATGATACTTGATGGCTGGGGCATCGGCGCAAGGCCTGCAGCCGATGCGATCAGGCATGCAAATACACCTTATATAAGTTCCCTGCTCAAGAAATATCCGCATTCACGCCTTAAAACATCCGGCGAGGATGTCGGGTTGCCCGATGGCCAAATGGGTAACTCGGAAGTCGGACACTTGAATATCGGTGCAGGCAGGGTTATGTACCAGGATCTTGTTAGGATTAACCGCGCTGTTGCAACCGGCAGCATCAAACAGAATAAGGAACTTCGCGAAGCGTTCGGATATGCACGGGAAACCGGCAAGAAGGTCCATTTTATCGGTTTGGTTTCTGACGGGGGAGTGCATTCCCTCGACCGCCATCTGTATGCCTTGTGCGACATGACCAGGGATTTCGGGCTCGATCAGGTATTTATCCATGCGATAACCGATGGAAGAGATACTGATCCATTCAGTGGGAAAGGATTTATTGAGCAGCTCGAGGCGCACCTGAAAAAGTCGGGTGGGGTGATTGCCAGTTTGATAGGCCGCTATTATTCGATGGACCGTGATAAGCGATGGGAACGGGTGAAACTGGGATATGATCTCTATGTTAACGGAATCGGTAAGCCAGTTTCCAGCATGACTGATGCCATACAATCGAGTTACGATGAAGGCATTACGGATGAATTCATCAAACCGACTTATCAAACAAATGCAACCGGTCAGCCGGTTGCCACAATTTCCGAAGGAGATGTGGTAATCTGTTTTAATTTCCGTTCCGACCGTCTCCGCGAGATGACCGTCGTTCTTACCCAGCGGGATATGCCAGATTTCGGGATGCATACCATACCGCTGAAATATTGTACCCTTACCCGATACGACGACTCTTTTGAAGGGGTCAATGTCATTTACGATAAGGATAATCTGACCGAAACAATAGGTGAGCTGATGGCCAATGCGGGTAAAAAACAGATCCGTATTGCCGAAACTGAAAAATATCCCCATGTTACTTTTTTCTTTTCCGGCGGGCGTGAGGAGCCGTTTGCCGGCGAAACCCGGATAATGATTCCCTCGCCAAAAGTGGCCACCTATGATCTGCAGCCAGAAATGAGTGCCTATCTGGTGAGAGATGCTATCGTGAAGGCGTTGAAAACCCGCGAACCGGACTTTGTGGTGCTGAATTTTGCCAATGGCGATATGGTTGGCCATACCGGTGTGTGGGATGCCATTATCCAGGCAGTGGAAGCTGTTGATGCATGTGTTCAGAATGTGGTTGAAACAGCCAGGGCAAACGGGTATACTGCCCTGATTATCGCCGATCATGGTAATGCCGACAATGCAATTAACCCGGATGGCACTCCCAATACAACTCATTCTCTGAACCCGGTTCCCTGCATCCTGGTGAGTGATGAATATTCCTCGATACGTGATGGAATTCTTGCTGATGTCGCTCCTACTATTTTAAAAATAATGGGAATGAAACAACCCAAGGTGATGACCGGTAATTCTCTGGTTTGATGATCGAAATTGGTAAAGCAATGGTGAGTTTTGATGTCCTTCAGAAAAAATTCTGCTGCAACCTTGATGTATGCAAGGGAGCCTGCTGTGTACACGGTGATGCCGGAGCCTCTTTAACCCTGGAAGAGGCCGGCGATCTTGAAGATTACCTGGATGAACTGAGTTCTTATATCAGTGCTGAAGGCCTTCTCTCCATTATTGAACAGGGTGCATTTACCCGTGATCTGGAAGGGGAGATTGTCACTCCGTTAATCAATAATAAAGAGTGCGCTTTTACCTTTTTTGAAGATGAGATAGCTTTCTGTGCAATAGAAAAGGCTTTTCGTGATGGGGTTGTTCCCTTTAATAAACCGGTTTCCTGCCATCTCTATCCGATACGGATTAAGATGTTTGAGGAGTTTGAGGCGGTTAATTACGATGAGTGGGATATCTGTAATCCCGCACGTCAGGAGGGCAGTCGAAACGATCTGCCAGTTTATCAATTTGTCAAAGAGGCACTGATACAAAAATATGGAGTGGAATGGTTTGAGCAACTCGATTATGCCGCAAAAAACCTCGATTTCAAAAAATATGATTAAAAAAATTTGGATTCTGCTGTCTTTGTCTTTCCTGATTAGTTTTACGGTTTTTGGACAGGAGAAGGAGAAGAAAAAAAATACTTCTGAAGCTGCCGATACCACTATTGTTTTGAGCAAGGGACGGATCGTGTACAAAAACCGGATCTATCGCCAAAATGCTTCCTACCTGACCATTGCCTATGGTACCGGTTATGGATTCGAGTCGAAATTGATCGAACAAAACATGACCCTTTCTTACCAGCAATTTATTAAAAAAATCGGTCTGCAGCTGGGATATCACTCTTCATCGGATACCAAGATATGGTGGAGATCTTATCAGAAATTGAATGATTTATACCTGGGCATTGGTAAACGGTGGGAAAGCCCACGGTATAATTTGTCTGTTTTTGGAGGACCGAGCCTGGCTTATGGAAGTTACATCGCCTGGAACGCTGAGCGACAAAAAGACTGGGCTTACGGTTTTCTTACCGGAGGTTTCCATGCGGAAGCTCAGGCAACATACAAGATTGCTTATGACATTGGGATCGGATTATCTCTTTACGGCAGCGTAAACCGTTATTATTCTGTTACCGGCGCACAAATCCATCTATTTTTCTCTACCGCCTTCGTTCGCAATTACTGACCTGATACCTCGCAAATCCCTAACTGACAACTCAATCCACCTCACCCCCTTCCCCTCTCCCGCGCTCGCTCCCCTCACGGGAGAGGGGAGCGCTCTGGCGAGATAACTAACAACCTTTAACCCACAACCCATAACAATCACAACAACCACAACAACTTGCAACCTGCAACCGACAACCGATAACCGACAACCAACAACTTACAACCAAAAACATCCTATTATGGTCTCCATCAACGAATACATTGCCCAGCACCAGGATCGCTTTCTCAAAGAGCTTTTTGGATTGATCCGCATCCCTTCCGTCAGTTCCATAGCAGCCCATAAACCAGATATGTACCGGGCTGCGGTTTATCTCAAGCGGGCATTGCTCAATGCAGGGGCCGACCGGGCTGCGGTTTATGAAACGGAAGGTAATCCGGTGACCTATGCTGAAAAAATAATAAATCCTGCATGGCCAACCGTACTGGTTTATGCCCACATGGATGTGATGCCGATAGATCCGATCGATCTCTGGAAATACGATCCATTCGATCCGGTCGTTGTTGACCGAAAGATCTTTGCACGGGGTGCCGACGACGATAAAGGGCAATCCTTCATGCACATCAAAGCATTCGAATACCTGGTGAAAACCGGGCAGCTGAAATGCAACGTGAAATTTATGATCGAAGGTGAAGAGGAAGTGGGGTCGCCCACGCTTGGCTCGTTTTGCGAAAAATACAAGGAAATGCTCCATTCGGATATTATCCTTGTTTCAGATACTTCGATGATAGCCACTGATATACCCTCCATAACCACCGGGCTGAGGGGATTGACTTATTTACAAATTGAGGTGACCGGCCCAAACCAGGATCTCCATTCTGGTTTGTTTGGGGGTGCCGTTGGTAATCCGGTTATCATGCTCTCGAAAATGCTGGCTTCGGTTCATGATGAAAATAACCGCATAACCATTCCGGGTTTTTATGATCAGGTGATGGAACTTACTGATGTGGAGAAAGATTTGCTTTCGCAGGCACCTTTTGACGTTGAAAAATACAAGACGATGCTCGGAATTAGAGAGGTATGGGGAGAGAAAGGTTACCGTATACCTGAACTAACCGGAACGCGGCCAACCTTTGATGTTTGCGGCATCTGGGCTGGTTATACGGGTGAAGGCACTAAAACGGTATTGCCTGCAAAAGCCTATGCCAAAATAAGTTCGCGGATTGTACCGAACCAGGACCATCATCAGATAGCCGGATTGATCAAGCAGTATTTTGAATCCATTGCTCCGCCTCAGGTAACTGTGGAGGTTAGCATTCTTCACGGTGGCCCGGCCTATGTTTGTCCGATTACCCTGCCCGCTTATAAAGCCGCCGAAAAGGCTTTTGCAGAAACTTTCGGAAAACGCCCGGTCCCATTCCGCAGCGGCGGCAGCATACCCATTATATCCACTTTCGAAAAAGTACTCGGTGTAAAATCCATCCTGATGGGCTTCGGGCTCGAATCCGACAGCATCCACTCACCCAATGAAAACTATCCCATTTGGAATTTCCTGAAAGGAATCGAAACTATCACCAGGTTTTATCATCATTATACCGCGGAGTAGATAGGTGTCAGATTTCAGGTATGGGGTGTCGGGAAACCGGCGCCTTTTTTTATGATTTTTACCCGATGGGCATTGAAAATTTGTCAATTAACTAAAAAAAGTTGATAAATTCTCGGGTATACCCCTAAATTTTGTGGGGTATATCGAAAAAAAGTATAATTTTGCAGTGAATTAGATAATAAACCGAAAGTCGATAACAGATAACCGATAACTGACAACCCATAACAATCACAACCAGCAATCGATAACCGGTAACTCTCATAACTCATAAACTCTCCTGCCATGTCAAACATTCGCGTTGAAGCCGTTAAAGAACTGTTTTCAAGAAAACCATTAGTAGTTGAAGCTCCGGGTGAAAAAGTATCCGACTATTATGGGATACACACCTTTGGATTGGAAACAATGAAGAAGTACCTGCCCACCGAGGCGTATGAAAATGTTAAGAAAGCTGTCGACACCTGGGGATATATTGACCGGCGGTCAGCAGATTCAGTTGCTGCAGCCATGAAAGCCTGGGCGATGAGTTTTGGCGTAACCCACTATACGCATTGGTTTCACCCGTTGAATGGTTCGACCGCGGAAAAGCATGATGCTTTTTTTGAACCGACAAAAGACGGAAAAATGTTTGAGCATTTCGGGGGCAAAGAGCTTATTCAGCAGGAGCCGGATGCATCTTCACTGCCCAGCGGCGGAATTCGTAATACTTTTGAAGCTCGCGGATATACTGCCTGGGATCCTTCGTCGCCGGCCTTTATCGTCGAAAAGACCCTCTGTATACCAACCGTTTTCGTATCCTATACCGGTGAGGCCCTCGATTTTAAAACCCCCCTGCTAAAATCATTGTTTGCTCTCGACGAAGCTGCTGTTGATGTTTGCCAGCTATTCGATAAGGATGTTAATAAAGTAATTGCTACCCTGGGCTGGGAACAGGAATATTTTCTGGTTGACGAAGCCCTTTTTTATGCCCGCCCTGATTTGCTGCTCACTGACCGTACTTTGATGGGCCATGCTTCAGCCCGCGATCAGCAACTGGCTGACCACTATTTCGGATCGATCCCGGAGCGCGTCAGCGCTTTTATGAGGGATCTTGAATTTGATTGCTTCAAATTGGGTATCCCGGTAAAGACACGCCATAACGAAGTGGCCCCCAATCAGTTTGAGTGCGCTCCTGTTTTTGAGGAGGCCAACCTGGCCGTTGACCACAACCAACTGCTGATGGACATCATGAAAAAGGTCGCCCGTAAACATAATTTCCGCGCACTTTTACACGAGAAACCCTACAAGGGAATCAACGGATCAGGAAAACATAATAACTGGTCGATGCTCACCAATACCGGAGTCAATTTACTGGCACCCGGCACCAACCCGAAATCGAACCTCCAATTCCTTACATTCATCGTCAATACCGTTAAAGCGGTTCATGATTATGCTGATCTGCTGAGAGCCAGTGTGATGTCGGCCGGCAACGAACATCGCCTCGGAGCTAACGAGGCTCCACCGGCGATCATATCCGTATTTATCGGACAGCACCTGACCCGGATACTGCAAGAAATCGAAGACAAGGTACCGGCAGTCGACATGACACCGGATCAAAAAACCGAACTGAAATTAAACATCGGTAAGATTCCACAGATTTTGCTTGATAATACTGACCGCAACCGGACAAGCCCCTTCGCTTTTACTGGTAACCGTTTTGAGTTCAGAGCAGTCGGTTCATCCATGAACTGCGCTGCGCCAATGACCATTTTAAACGCAGCCGTTGCAAACCAGTTGAGGGAATTTAAAGTGGAGGTTGATACCCTGATTGAAAAAGGGGCTAAAAAAGATGAGGCCATTTTCCGTATTCTCCGGAAATACATCATTCATTCCAAAAAGATTTTCTTTGAAGGCAACGGTTATGGCGAAGAATGGAAACAGGAGGCCGAACGCCGCGGACTTTCCAACATCAAGGATGCTCCGGAAGCGTTCAAAACCTATATTGATCCGAAAAGCATCGATATGCTCGGACGGCTCAATGTTCTGTCGGAGAGGGAACTGAATGCCCGATATGATATCCGCTTGGAAATGTTTGCCAAAAAGATACAGATCGAGTCGAGAGTACTGGGCGATCTTGCTGTAAACCATATTATTCCTACTGTTATCAAATATCAAAACCGTTTGATCGAGAACGTAAAAGGATTGAAAGATATCCTTCCTGCCAATGAATTTGCTGATGCCGCCAGCTACCAGCTCAATGCAATCAGGCGGATTTCAAAACACAAGGCTTTGATCCTGGAAATGGTGGAGGAAATGGTTAATGCACGGAGAGAAGCCAACAAAATCGAGGATGTCCGCCTCCTTGCCGATGCCTATAGTACTAAGGTTAAACACTTTCTTAATGAGATCAGATACCACATCGATAAACTTGAATTAATCGTGGATGACGACCTCTGGCCGCTGCCAAAATACCGCGAGTTGCTCTTTGCCCGCTAAATAGGTTGGATCCAGGCAAATATTGCCTATTTTTGATCGTTATAGTAGAAAATCTGCTCGTATGAAATTATTTCGTTTTATCGCGGGTTTGACCATGGCCTTTTTGTTGGCTGGACCTGTGATGGGCCAGAAAAGGGATCTTATTATCCAGGCTGATAAAACCTTCAGCGTTGGTGAATACTTTAAGGCTATTGAGAAGTATAAAAAAGCTTATTCACGCGAGAAGGACCGCCAGAAAAGGATGGCTCTTACCGTTAAAATCGGTAATTGCTATCGTTTGGTTAATGATACCCGAAAAGCTGAATCCTATTACTCGAGGGTAATCAAACAAAAATCCCCGGATCCCAAGGTACATCTGTATTATGCTGATATGCTCAAGGAGAATGGCAAGCTGGCCCTGGCTAAAGCAGAGTATGAAGAGTACCTGAAATCGGAGCCGGGTGATCTGATGGCACTTATGGCCTATCAGTCATGCGATTCAATCCAGGTTTGGACTAAAAATCCAACCCGCTATCAAGTCGCTAATGTTAAGGATTTTAATACCAAGTTTAACGATTATAGTCCCTTCTTTGCCTCGAAGGATTACAAGGAACTTTATATCTCCTCATCGCGCGATGGTGCTGCCGGCATTAAAGTTCATGGCGGAACCGGGCAGAGTTTTTCGGATATTTTTTATACCAGGCTCGATAATAAGCAGAAGTGGGCGGTTCCGGCTCCTGTCGACAAAACGATCAATAGTATTTATGACGATGGAGCCCCGTGGGTATCAGAAGATGGGGGGACCATGTATTTTACACGTTGCCGTTACGATAAACAAACGTCACTCGGATGCCAGATCATGGTAGCAAAGCGAGCCGGTAACAAATGGGCTGAGCCTACGGTGGTGCCCATTGCCAAGGATTCCGTTGTGATCGCACATCCAAGCCTTACTGCTGACCAACTGACTATGTTCTTTGTCAGTGATATGCTCGGCAGCATTGGCGGCAAGGATATCTGGATGGCTAAGAGAGACAAGCCAGATGGTGCATTCGGAGCCCCGGTTAACCTGGGTCCGGAGATTAATACTCCAAAGGATGAAATGTTTCCGTTCGTACAATCTGATTCGCTGTTTTATTTTTCTTCCAACGGGCATCCCGGTTTGGGTGGCCTGGATATTTTCAAGGCCCAACTAAACAAGGAGGGAAAGTGGATCATCGAAAACATGAAATCACCGATAAACAGTTCAGCTGATGATTTCGGCATTATTTTCCAAAAAGAGGAAGAGAGGGGATATTTTACCACCAGCCGGTTTGATCAAAGCAAGGGTGGCGACGAAATCTATTCATTTGTTCTTCCTGAAAAGCGTTTCAACATGGCCGGGCGAGTGATTAACGAACGCACTACCATGGCTTTGGGAGGTGCTGAGGTTCGTCTGATCGGCAGCGATGGAACCAGCCTTGAATATAAAACCGATTCTAGCGGGAACTTTTCATTCAAGCTAAAACCTGAAACCGATTACCTGCTGGTTGCCTTCAAGCGCGGATTCCTGAATGGAAAACTCCGGGAAACTACCATGGGACTCGAAGCTAGCCGTGATTTCAATGCCACGCTGGTTTTGGCGCCGTATGAAAAACCGATTGAATTGCCTAACATCCTGTATGACCTGGCAAAATGGGATCTAAGGCCGGAATCGATGGTTGCACTGGATGCATTGGTTGAAACCCTGGAGGATAACCCGAATATCACGATTGAATTGATGTCGCATACGGATGTTAGGCCTTTCCGGGCTATGACAAACCTTGAATTATCGCAGAACCGTGCCCAATCTGTTGTCGACTACCTCATCAGCAAAGGGATTATTTCCGATCGCCTGAAGGCCAGGGGGTATGGCCCGGATCAGCCTCGGGTAGTGGATTGGAAAATTGCGGTTCAGTATAATTTTCTGAAGGTTAGCGATACCTTGTCGAAAGTCTTTATTGATAAACTTCCTAACGACCAGGATAAAGAAATTGCCCATCAACTGAATCGCCGGACGGAATTCCGTGTATTGAGGAACGACTATGTGCCGGGTGGAAAACCAGGCAACGAAATAGATGCCCAGCAGCAAATTCTTATCCGGGGGATGGAAGAGCTTCAACAAGGCCAGAAAAAGCGGATCAAACTTGAGCAATTACCAGGTACTAAACCACCTGATAAGCAGGCTGGTGGCGGTAAAACAAAAGCTATCGACAAACTGCCTTAATTTTCTTACCTTTGCACCTCGTTATGGAGCAGGGTAACAGATATTCACAACGCGGTGTATCTTCGGCAAAGGAAGATGTGCACGAAGCGATCCGAAAGCTTGATAAGGGATTGTATCCCAAAGCGTTTTGCAAAATTATTCCCGATATTCTGACCGGTGATCCCGATTGGTGCTGTATCATGCATGCCGACGGTGCAGGAACGAAATCATCCCTTGCTTACGTCTATTGGAAGGAAACCGGCGACCTGTCCGTTTGGAAAGGTATCGCACAGGATGCAGTAATCATGAACATTGATGATTTATTGTGCGTAGGTGCAACCGGCCCAATCCTCTTAAGTTCCACTATCGGAAGAAACAAGAACCTGATACCAGGTGAAGTAATCACCGCAGTGATTGAAGGAACCCGGGAAATTGCGGATTTTCTCACCGCAAACGGGGTGGAAACCGTTTTCTGCGGCGGAGAAACTGCCGATGTCGGGGACCTGGTTCGGACCGTTATCGTCGACAGCACGGTGACTGCCCGGTTAAAAAGATCGGAGGTCATTTCCAACGACCGTATCAAGGGAGGCGATGTAATTGTCGGGTTGTCTTCCTCAGGACAAGCTGTGTATGAATCAGGGTATAATGGCGGCATGGGCAGTAACGGATTAACCTCTGCCCGGCATGATGTTTTTGCTCATTACCTGTCACGGAAATATCCCGAATCCTTCGATCCGCAGTTGCCGGATAACCTGGTCTATTCAGGCAAAACGGATTTAACCTCGATGATCGCGGAAACCGGTCTGGATGCCGGTAAACTGGTGCTTTCCCCAACCCGTACATACGCACCTGTTGTTAAAGCCATTCTGAATGAATTCAGATCGGTCATTCATGGTATGGTTCATTGTTCAGGCGGGGGACAAACAAAGGTTCTGCATTTTGTTGATAATGTTCACGTTGTCAAAAATAACCTGTTCAATCTGCCTCCTTTGTTCCGCTTGATTCAGGAGCAATCAGGCACATCCTGGCAGGAAATGTACAAAGTATTCAATATGGGACACCGGTTCGAGATTTACCTTCCCGAACGATATGCCCGGGAAATTATTGATATCTCTGAGGGTTTCGGAATCGAAGCTCGCAGAGTCGGTTTCTGCGAACCTTCCGAAAAACCGCGATTAACCATACATAGCGATTACGGTGACTTTTTTTATTAGGTGCCTCAGAAACCCGGTTTCAAACCTGATAACCGATAACCGTCAACCGATAATTATTTATTCAATCGTCATTCAAATCCCATGTTGTTAGATAAATTAGCAGGAATAGCAGCTCGTTTCGATGAGGTATCGCGACTGATCACAGAACCTGATGTGGTCAATGACATGAAACGGTATATTCAGCTCAATAAAGAATACAAGGAGCTGTCAAAGGTGGTCGCATTCTATAAGGAGTATAAAAATGTCCTCGAAAATATGGTCTCAGCCAAAAAACTTCTCGAAGTTGAAAAGGATGAAGAGATGCGGGAAATGGCGAAGGAGGAGCTTGATACCCTGACCCGTCGATGGCAAGAGATGGAGGAAGAGATCAAAGTTCTTCTCCTTCCTGTAGATCCGCAGGATGCCAAAAATGCAATTATCGAGGTACGCGCCGGAACGGGTGGTGATGAAGCCAGCATATTTGCAGGCGACCTGTTCCGTATGTATTGCAAATTCTGTGATATGAAAAGTTGGAAATACAGTATCAACAGCTTTACCGAAGGCACAAACGGGGGGTATAAAGAGGTGATATTTGCCATCACCGGTGAAGGTGTATATGGGTTTATGAAGTATGAATCGGGAGTTCATCGCGTTCAGCGGGTTCCACAAACGGAAACTCAGGGCCGAATTCATACATCGGCTGCTACGGTAGCTGTTTTGCCGGAAGCTGAAGAATTTGATATTGAGCTTCTTCCGTCTGACATACGTATTGATACTTACTGCTCATCCGGACCGGGGGGCCAATCAGTAAACACCACCTATTCAGCTGTCCGCCTGACCCATATGCCATCCGGGGTAGTGGTAACCTGCCAGGATCAGAAATCGCAGATTAAGAATAAGGAGAAAGCGATGATTGAACTCCGGACCCGCCTGTATAACCTGGAATATCAGAAGTACATGGATGAAATATCATCCAGAAGGAAAACTATGGTCAGTACCGGTGACCGTTCGGCAAAGATCCGTACCTATAATTATCCGCAGGGCCGCATGACCGATCACCGCATTTCCTTAACCATGTATAACCTTCCGGCTATCATGAATGGTGATATTCAGGAAATTATTGATAAATTGCAGATCGCTGAGAATACCGAACGACTGAAAACTTCTGACACATCCCGATAATGACGTCATCAGAACTGAACCTGGAGATCCGAAAGAAGAAGTCCTTCCTTTGTGTGGGTCTGGATATCGATTTGGCCCGCATTCCCGCCCATCTGCACAGGGAAGCACATCCTGTTTTTTCGTTTAACCGGGCCATTATCGATGCAACAGCTGATCTGGCAGTAGCCTACAAGCCAAACCTGGCTTTTTACGAAGCATTGGGGACCGATGGGATCAATCAGCTTGAGATGACAGTCGACTATATCCGGTCGAAAGATCCGAATCTGTTTATTATCGCGGATGCCAAACGTGGTGATATCGGCCATACTGCAGAGAAATACGCCAAAGCTTTTTTCTTCCATTATGATTTTGATGCAATTACCCTTTCTCCATACATGGGAAAGGATTCAATAGAGCCATTCCTGCAATTTCCTGGCAAGTGGGCCATAATTCTCGCCCTGACTTCCAATCCGGGTGCTTCGGATTTTCAGCTGTTGAACGTCAATCAGGATCAGCCGCTGTATGAACATGTATTGATGCAGGCAATCACCTGGGGTACAACCGATAATCTGATGTTTGTTGTTGGGGCAACCCGGTCAGAACATTTCAGGAATATCCGCCGCATTGCACCCGATCACTTTTTGTTGGTACCGGGTATCGGTGCCCAGGGGGGCTCAATGGAAATGGTGATTGATAACGGAAAATCCTCCAAAGGAGGTTTGCTCATCAACAATTCCCGTGGTATTCTGTATGCCGGCAGCGGTCTCGATTTTGCTGAAAAAGCCCGGGCAGCAGCCCATAGAATGCTTGCCGAATTCAGGCTTTAAAAAAGTAGCCGGAAAATTTCCACAATGCTTGCGTTTCTGCATCTATATCTGAAAACAAAATCAGATGCAGGAAGATTTTCTACAGTACCTCTGGAAATACGGATTATTTCCGGCAGATAAATTATTTACACCCGATCATCAGCGCGTTGAAGTAATGACCCCGGGTCAGCTGAACACTGATGCAGGCCCTGATTTCTTGATGGCACGGATCCGCATCGGCGAGGCTGTTTGGGCAGGCCATGTGGAGATTCATGTGAAAGCCTCCGATTGGTACCGGCACAATCACAATGAAGATCCGGCTTATGATCCGGTAGTACTCCATGTTGTTTATGAGGGGGATTGCTCCGTGAAACGAACCAATGGGGATATGGTTCCGATGGTGGTTTTACCGGTTAAGCCTTCGTATCTTGATAATTATCATCAGATACTCTCCACCATTTCACCCGTGCCCTGTGAAACATCCTGGAAAAAACTTGAAGCCGCAGAAGTTGAAAACTGGATAGTTAATATGGGCATTGAGCGTATGCAAGTGAAATCCAATGAAGTGTTTAACCGATTGGCCCGCAACAAAGGCGGATGGGATGAAACCTGGATTCAACTGATTACGAGGTCGTTCGGATTCGGAATTAATCAGAATTCTTTTGACAGGCTCGGTCAATCTATTCCGTTGGCAGCGATCCGGTCGACCGGTTCAAATCTGTTCCGGCTTGAGGCCATCCTGTATGGGCAATCCGACCTCATTCCTGTGCGAAAGCCTGATCCCTATTCGCGGGCGCTAATGGTGGAATATGGATTTGTACGCAAAAAGTTTAACCTTGTTCCGCTGAATAATCCCGGATGGAAATTTCTGAGAATGAGGCCGTCTAACTTTCCAACAGTCAGGATAGCTCAATTGGCCGCATTCCTGGCCGGAAACCCCGACCGGCTTGAGTCGGTACTTCGTGGATCAGGCACAGAAATGAATCTGAAATTGGATTACCCGGTATCGGCTTACTGGAAGTTACATTATGATTTCGGAAAGAAATGGTCCGGCCGGTTTACGGGATTTGGCGCCGAGACCATTAACCTTTTTCTGATTAATGCTGTTTTACCATTTCGTGCCAGCTATGCCAACCGTAATGGTGATACCGGAGCCTGGGAAAAATGGATGGAAATGCTCGAAAGTCTTCCCGCTGAAAACAACCGGATTACCCGGCTTTGGGCCGGTTATGGATACCGGGTACCGAACGCTTTCTATTCCCAGGCCTTTCTTCATCTGTATACACATTATTGCCACAACCGGCAATGCCTGACATGCCACATTGGGCAGTTCCTGATCCGGGGCAAGGGCAGCTGAGCGATTTTTGTTACCTTTACTTAATGATAAAAATTTTGCTGACCGGAGCCAATGGCCTTGTCGGACAAACTCTTGCCGGCAAGATTCAATTGTTGCACGGATTTGAACTCCTGGCCACTTCTGCATCAGATTGCAAGGTAAAAGGAGTGGAGCCGGTTCGTTTTTCTATAATGGATATTACCTCACCGGACCAGGTTAATACGATTTTTGACCGGTTTAAACCTGATGTGGTGATTCATTGCGCAGCCCTGACGCAGGTGGATCCCTGCGAGTTGAATCCGGATTTGTGCGATAAGGTGAACATTGAGGGAACCCGTCTGGTAGCGAAAGCAGCGGAAGAGAGCGGCGCCCGGTTTATTTATCTTTCAACAGATTTTGTGTTCGATGGATTGAATGGCCCCTACAGCGAAGATGATCAGCCAAACCCGGTAAGTGTTTATGGCTGGTCGAAACTGCAGGGTGAATTTATTACCAGATCATTGAAGGTGCCATGGATAATTGTTCGCACTATCCTCGTTTACGGGTTCACACCGTCTATGAGCCGGTTCAACATGGTTACCTGGGTGCGTGATTCTCTCATCAATCATAAACCGATCAGGTTAGTTGACGACCAGTTCCGGATGCCAACACTGGTGGATGACCTTGCCGATGGCATCATCCGGATTATCAAAAGAGATAAAACCGGAATCTACCATCTTTCGGGGCCCGAAATGACCTCTGTTCTTGACTTTGCTGTTCAAACTGCACGGTTCTTCAATCTCGATGAATCACTGATTTCGCCTGTTCATTCGGATTCTTTGAATCAACCCGGCCGGCGTCCGGTATCAACCGGATTTATCCTTGAAAAGGCGATCGGAGAGTTAGATTATGCCCCGCGAAACCTCAATCAAGGGCTTACGGTGGCACGGAATTTGCTTTCAGATTATACTGTTTAGGCATATGTCCCCCTTGTGCTTTAGATATTTTTAGCTATGAAAACAAAATATCTCTGGTTGTTTTTTTCTTTCCTGTCGGTATTCGGATGTGATCGAGAAGGATCTGTCGTTCCTTCTATTAATCTGATTAGCAATTCGGAATGTAAGGGAAAGGGTTTGAAAGCAGTTGCTGACCATTCCTCCGATCAGGATTGTATCCAATATACGTGGGTGAGCGGGGATACCCTGATAATAAAGCACATGAATGCCGGATTTAATTGTTGCCCTGACGGTTTTCGGGTAGAGCTCAAGATTGTTGGTGATACGCTGGTCATTACCGAGGTTGAGAATGCCTCCATGTGTGATTGTAATTGTCTGTTCGACCTTAACTATAATCTGACTGGGATTAGTAAAGACACCTGGTGGATCCGGATAGAGGAACCCTATGTGCAGCAACCTGAAGAGAAGAAAATCCTGTTCAAAACAGAATTAAGAAAGAATCCTGACGGGGAATTTTGTGTTACCCGAACGGGGTATCCCTGGAAGTTATGATAAACAATGCTTTGTGATTAATAATATGAAAACATTGGAGAGATTTTTAGTTGTGATGGTTATGGTTGTTATGATCGCTTCGTGTTCGAAGGATAAGGATTATGAAACCAAACCATTGAACCTTCCGCTCAAAGCAGCCGGGGTGATCACAGCAGATAATACGTTTGGGCTGGATTTATATACCAAACTTGCCGGAGCAGCTGTTTCGGGAACAAACCTGATGATTTCGCCACTGAGCGTTTCACAGGCATTATCAATGACTTATAATGGTGCCAATGGTGATACCAAAACCGCAATGGAGGAGGCACTTCGGATTGCTGGTTATGACCGGGACGAATTGAATCAATTGAATAAGACACTTGTAACAGCCCTGGTTGCGCATGATGCCAAGGTGATAATATCGATCGCAAATTCGATCTGGTACCGGAAGGAGTACACTGTTTTACCTGATTTCATCACCAGAAATCAAACTTATTATGATGCTGAAATCCGGCCGATGGACTTTACCGCTTCTGATTGCAAAACCGTGATTAATAACTGGGTATCCGATAAAACCAATAAAAAGATCACCGAGATTGTGGATCAGATCAACCCTGAATCCTTTATGTTCCTGATCAATGCCATCTATTTTAAGGGTGCCTGGACCTATGCGTTTGATAAAAAAGATACGTATCAGCAACCTTTCTATCTGGAAGACGGGAAAGAGGTTCAGGTGGATATGATGCATCAGGAAATGGATCTGAATATGTTTGCCAATGAAACATTTACATCGGTTGAACTACCTTACGGAAAGGGCAACTGGCGGATGTTCCTTTTTCTCCCGGAGACCGGGAAAACAGTATCCGATGTGGAAAAAAACTTTACCCCTGAGAATTGGAATAGCTGGCTGAATCGTTATGACACCATCTCTGAAGTGCAGTTTTCGCTTCCTAAATTCACCTTTTCTTATGAGGAGAGCCTGAAAGATGCCCTTTCGGCAATGGGCATGGAGATTGCCTTTACCGATAAGGCCGACTTTACAGGGATCTTGCCGGAGGGAGGATTACTGATCACCGGTGTAAAACACAAAACATTCATTGAGGTTAATGAAGAAGGGACTGAGGCTGCAGCGGTAACTTCAGTGGAGATAGGCCTTACCTCAATCGGTAATTTCATTACCTTTAACAAACCGTTTCTATTTGCCATCGCGGAGAAATCCACCGGGGCGATTTTGTTTATCGGGAGAATGATGAAACCGGAATAAACGGGAGGACGTTAAGGGCGTAAAGGATGTAAAGAAAGAAAAGAATGAAAAGAACGTGAGATTGTAGAGACGGATAATTATCCGTCTCATGATCATCCGTCTTAAGAAATTGAATAGGGGAATTATTATGAAAAGGATTAGTAAACTGATAGTTGTGGTATTGATAGTGGGATTTTGGTTCGCCTGTGATAAGGAGCCGGATCAGCCGCAACCACTGAACCTGACCCGAAATGAGCTTAAGGTTCTGCAGCAGGGCAACCAGTTTGGATTTGATCTTTTTAACCTGATGGGGAAAGAAAGCCCTGATTCAAATCTTTGCATATCACCATACAGCATTTATACCGCATTGTCCATGGCTGCAAATGGAGCGGATAACCAAACGCTGGATGAAATGCTCAATCTTCTGGGCTTCCCGGGAAAGGATGTGGCCGATCTGAATAAATCAGTCAAAAACCTGAACCAGGTTCTGATCGGGAAAGATCCGACTACGGTTTTCGAAACCGCCAACTCGGTTTGGTACAATACAAACGGATTTACCGTATACCCTGATTTTACAGCCAACCTTCAGAATTATTATTCTGCAAGAGTTGAAGGGCTCGATTTTTCTGCACCTTCGGCTTTGGCCACGGTAAATGGATGGGTTAAAGAAAAGACACATGATAAAATTGATAAGATCATCGAAAAGATTAACCCCGAAGATGTATGTTTCCTGATCAATGCCCTCTATTTCAATGGAAAATGGACAAACCGGTTTGATAAGGACGATACTCACCTGGATTCTTTTACCAGTGCGTCGGGGAAAAGCCAGCAGGTACCAACAATGTACCTGAAAGATACTTTAAACGCTATAATTACAGCAGATTTGCTAGCTGTTGAGCTGCCTTACGGGGATGGCAGCTGGTCGATGTACCTCTTTCTTCCTCCGAAGAATGTAAATCTGGATGATTGGTGCAGTCAGCAACTTTCGGGAGGTTGGGAAGATCTTCGGTCACAATTCGAGCCTGTGGAGGGAATGGAAGTTTATCTGCCCCAGTTTAAGCTCGAAAATTCATTTGAACTCAGCAAGCAATTAAAGCAACTTGGTATTCCGACTGCCTTTACCGATGCCGCTGATTTTTCGAAGCTGGGTCCCGGATCCCTCTCCATCAGCCAGGTTTTGCATAAAACCTATATCGATGTTAATGAGGATGGAACCGAAGCTGCCGCTGTAACGGCTGTGATCATTACCAGAACCTCAATGCCTGTTGATGTGATCCGGTTTAATCATCCCTTTATCTTTGTAATTGCTGAAAAATCAACGGGTTCCATAATTTTCATCGGAAAATTGATGAATCCGGAATAGCCATGAAAACAAGAACCTTTCTTTTATTGCCATTTTTAACCCTGGTGACCAGCTTTTGGCTTTCCTGCGCAAGGCAGGATCATAACGGAGCAGCACTATCGGTTACGAATTCCTCAGATATGATGTGCAGGGCCAATGACCCGCTGAAAAGCAACGATCCTGCTCCGGAATCTTCCTGTATCAATTTCAGTTACGATGGAGACAGTTTGCTCACCATGATGCATTATAACGCGGGTTTCAATTGCTGTCCTGAGCGTTTTACCGTGGATATTGAAGTCAAAGGCGACAGTCTGATCATCAGGGAAGCTGAACTCAAACAAGGTTGTAAGTGTAATTGTCTATTTAACCTTGAGATCAAGGTTCACAACCTTCCGGCCGATACCTATCATGTCAGGTTTGTTGAACCCTGTGTCAACCATTCGATACCTCGACTTATCTTTGACCTGGATCTGAAGAAGGAGCCGGTGGGGCAATTTTGCGTAACCAGGCCTGAAGGATGGTGGAACTAGCAAATACCAAAAAACAAAAAACAAATCCCAAATAAGCTCCAAACTCCAAAACTCAAAATCGAAGCGTTGTCACCCCGGTGATAACTGATAACTGACAACAAATGGAAAATAAAAACTTTCTTATAGGTGCGATAATTCTGGTGGCCGTTGGGCTTTTTGTTTCCTGTCATGAAGACCCCAATGAATTTTGCGAGTACGGGTTTAAAAAAGCTACAGTGGTTTATAGTGGTGCGCCGGAGGTTGACGGATGCGGATGGAAGATTTTAATCGATTCTGTCTACTATCATCCGGTTAATCTCAGTATTGATTATCAAATTAGTGATCTGCCGATCCTGATAAAATACACGGCTGATCCTGAAGAATTCCGGTGTGGCCGGGGAGGGGCTACTTATCAGTCGATACGGATTACAGAAATTAAGAAGAATCCTGAAGAGGTTGGTATTCTTCATGAAAATGAATGGGAAAAGTATTCGATGGACCCGTTCCACCTCGATTCAGCCTATGTGGATGACGATTTGCTCATGATGCAGGTCAGCTATAGCGGCGGCTGCAGGAACCATGAATTAAATCTGTGGAAGCTTCCTCCGAATGCTTTGAATCCGCCACCCATTGAATTAGCGCTATCTCATGATGCCAATGGGGATATGTGCGAAGCTTATATCACCCGCTGGCTAATTTTCTCTCTGGTTCCACTTCGGGAAAGAGGAAAGAAGGAGATTAAGTTTCTTCTGCGAGGGTCACCGGAGATGTCGGCGTATTTCGGGACATACATTTATAAATACTAAGACTTTAAGACTGTAAGACTGTAAGACTGTAAGACTGTGAGAGGATAGCTTCGGAGAAAATCTCATAGTCTTTTGGTTCTAAAGTCTAATAGTCTTTCCTCAACGTCCTCACGAGTTTTTTTGGTTTACTGAATCTTTTTCGTATTTTTGCGCGTCAATTTAAAGAAAACTGTAAAATTTTAGTAAACATGTACTTAACGGCAGAAAAGAAACAAGAATTTTTCGAGAAGTACGGGAAGTCCAATACAGACACCGGTTCATCAGAGGGACAGGTTGCCTTATTCTCATACCGTATTGCTCATTTGACGGGACATTTGAAGAAAAACCGCAAGGACTTCAGCACCCAGCGATCGTTGATCAGATTAGTAGGTAAACGCAGAAGGCTGCTCAACTACCTCAAGGACCGGGACATAGCGCGTTACCGGACGATTATTAAAGAATTGAATTTACGTAAATAACCCAAGAAAAAAAAGGCAATTTCATAATTGCCTTTTTTCTTCTTAATTAATCCGATTTTATAAAATGTATCAAGTTTATCAGAAGACCATCACCTTGAAGGATGGACGGACGATAACCATTGAAACCGGTAAACTGGCCAAACAGGCCGACGGTTCGGTGGTGGTGACCATGGGAAAAACCATGATCCTGGCGGCAGTGTGTGCCTCCAAAACGGCAAAAGAAGGTGTCGACTTCATGCCTCTGAGTGTTGAATATAAAGAGAAATTTGCTGCAGCCGGCCGTTTCCCGGGTGGATTCATGAAAAGGGAAGCCCGTCCGAATGACAATGAGATCCTGATTTCCCGCCTGGTCGACCGCGCTTTGCGTCCACTGTTCCCGGATGATTATCATGCAGAAGTTTTTGTATCGATCAGCCTGATGTCAGGTGATCCAACCTGTCCCCCGGATGCGCTGGCAGGATTAGCTGCTTCGGCAGCATTTGCACTTACCGATATTCCTTTTGCAGGCCCGATCAGTGAAGTGCGCGTTGCCCGTATCGATGGCGACCTGGTTATTAACCCGGGCATGGAAGACCTTAAGGATGCTGATATTGATGTCATTATCGCCGGAACCTATGACAATATCATGATGGTTGAAGGTGAAATGCATGAAGTTTCCGAAGCCGGGATGCTCGAGGCAATCAAGTTCGGCCATGAAGAAATAAAGAGACATTGCCAGGTTCAGCTGGAACTTCGCAAAGAGCTCGGAAAAGACAGCGTCAGGGAGTATTGCCATGAAACTAACGATCCTGATCTGAAAGCAAGAGTTTTCGAAGCCACCTACCAGCAAGTTTACGACATCGCTAAGGCTCAAATGCCTAAGCATGAACGTAATGATGCATGGGAAAAGCTCGAAACCGATTATGTCACTTCTCTGGGAGAAGGAGCTACGGATTTGATTAAGTCGATGGTAAAGAGATATTTCCACGATGTTATGAAAGAGGCTACCCGCAATTTGCTCCTCGATGAAGGCATCCGTCTGGATGGCCGAAAAACCGATGAGATCCGCCCGATCTGGAGCGAAATTGATTATCTACCGATGGCTCACGGTTCGGCAATTTTCACCCGGGGTGAAACCCAGTCACTGACAACCATTACCCTGGGAACAAAACTCGACGAGAAAATTGTCGACGAAGTTTTGAACCAGGGAAAAGACAGGTTCCTGCTCCATTATAATTTTCCGCCTTTCTCGACCGGAGAAGCACGTCCCGTTCGTGGTATCAGCCGCAGGGAAATCGGTCATGGCAACCTGGCTCACCGGGCCATTAAGGCTATATTGCCGGATGCTGAAGATAATCCGTACGTAATTCGCATTGTTTCAGACATCCTCGAGTCGAACGGCTCCTCTTCCATGGCAACGGTTTGCGCCGCTACCCTGGCTCTGATGGATGCCGGCGTTAAAATAAAGAAACCGGTTTCCGGTATTGCCATGGGACTGGTGGTTGGTAAAGACAAGAGATATAAGGTATTGTCCGATATCCTCGGCGATGAGGATCATCTTGGCGATATGGACTTCAAAGTTACCGGCACCAGGGATGGCATAACCGCCTGCCAGATGGACATCAAAGTCGACGGGCTGTCCTATGAGATCCTGGCCGAGGCACTGGAACAGGCAAACCGCGGAAGAATGCATATTCTCGACAAGATTCTGGAAACCATTTCAGAACCCCGTGAAGACTATAAACCACACGTTCCGAGGATCCAGACCATGACCATCCCGAAAGAGCTGATCGGCGCTGTAATCGGTACAGGCGGAAAGATCATACAGGAAATACAATTGCGTACCCATACCATCATCACCATTGAGGAAAAAGATGGTATCGGATTTATCGAGGTAGCTGCTCCTGATAAGGAAGCCATCGAGGCTGCCATGGAAATAATCCAGGGTATTTGTGCTGTTCCGGAAGTGGGCCAGATTTACAACGGTAAAGTGGTATCGATAGTTGCCTTTGGTGCATTCGTCGAAATCCTCCCGGGCAAAGAAGGTCTGCTTCATATTTCGGAAATTTCGTTTAAACGTTTGGAAACTGTTGAGGAAGAACTCAAAGTTGGCCAGATGATTGAGGTGAAACTCATCGAAATTGATGAGAAATCCGGTAAATATCGCCTCTCGAGAAAGGTTCTTCTCGAAAAGCCTGAAGGTTATGTAGAGCCTGTTCAGCACGATCGTGGCCCAAGAGGTCCGCGTGATGACAGGGGCGGACGTGACAACCGGGATCGCCGTGATGGAGGCGATCGTGGTGGAAGGCCACCCCGCCGGGATTATGACCGTCGTTAATAGATCGGTTAATAAGATAAAGCTGATAAAATCCCCGCAATCGCGGGGATTTTTTATTTTTAGGCGATGGAACTGCATAAAAAATATCCATATAATTACCGGCTTGTGGTCATCGAAGGCAATATCGGAGCCGGAAAAACCTCACTGGCCAGCAGGATAAGTGCGGATTATAGCAGCCACCTGATTTTGGAACGATTCGCTGACAACCCGTTCCTGCCTAAATTTTACCAGGATCCCGATCGTTTTGCTTTCCCCCTTGAGATGTCGTTCCTGGCTGACCGGTACACACAACTTAAGAAGGAACT
Source organism: Porphyromonadaceae bacterium (assembly GCA_007280905.1). GTDB lineage: Bacteria > Bacteroidota > Bacteroidia > Bacteroidales > UBA12481 > UBA12481. The sequence goes on from QYQM01000054.1 coordinate 40,001, forward strand.
TATTGATCCTGATATTTTTACCCCGTTTATTATTGCCGATTATTATTTCATGAAATCGCTTATTTTCGCAGGTAATACCCTTACCGGCGATGAGTACAACCTGTACTCACAGCTTTTTCATCTCATGTATGCTTCCTTGCCAAAACCTGATCTGTATATTTATTTGCACCAGGATCCTGATAATCTGCTTATTAATATCTGGAATCGGGGTCGCGAATACGAATCAGCTATCACAGCCGATTATCTCAAGAGGATTCAGGCCGGGTATTTTGATTTTTTCCGACAGGAGCCATCTATGAGGATACTCGTGGTGGATACCAGGGAAATAGATTTTGTGAACAAAGTAGAGGATTATCATACCCTGTTGGATACCATTTTCGGGCATGAATACCCGGTGGGATTATCGAGGGCTTTTCCACATACCGGGAAGTAAAGTCTTGGGTGAACATTTTTCAGGAACCAATGGATTTTTTCCGTGGATTTGTAAAAGATTTATAATTTTGTCGTAGATTGGAAACGTTAATAACAAACATAAAACCGGTAGTTATGAAGAAATTCAACCTCAGTATCTTGATGGCCATTGCAGTGATTTTCCTTTTGTCGGGCTGCAGCGGACTGAACAAGATGAAGAAATCCGCCTCAGGGATTAAGTACGAAGTAAAACCAGAGGTATTGGAAATGCACGGGGACAATGTGGCCCTGTCACTTGAAGCCAGATATCCTGAAAAATTCTTTAACAAGAAAGCCATTGTGGTAGCAACTCCCGTTTTAAAAACACCAGCCGGCGAAGTTGAATTCAAACCATTAACCTTACAGGGAGAAAAGGTTACCGCTAACAATAAGGTGGTAAATTATGCATCGGGCGGTAAGGTAACCTATGAGGGAACCGTTCCCTACACAAAAGACATGCGTCAATCCGAATTGATTTTGAAGGTTGAAGCCTCCATGAAAACAAAAAAGGTTGCTTTTGAACCTGTTAAAATTGCCGACGGGGTTATTTCCACGCCCACTTTACTGGTTAATCAGCTGGGTGAAGTTGTTGTGGCACCTGACAAATTCCAGCGGATCGTTCCTGAAACTTACCAGGCAGATATTTATTATGATATCAATAAAGCTGAGGTGAAGAAAACCGAAATGAAATCCGAAGATGTGACAGCTCTGAAAGATAAGGTTAAAGCGGCCAACTCGAAATCAAACTACAATATCAAAGGAGTTGATGTTTCAGCTTATGCATCACCTGACGGGAAGCTTGAACTGAATGATAAACTGGCCAAGGAACGTTCGAAAACTGCTTCCAGCTTTTTCAAAAAAGAACTTGAAAACATGAAGGTTTCAAAAGCCGACCAGAGCGAATTCTTTCAGCTAATGTCAACTGCTGAAGACTGGGATGGTTTCAAAGACTTGGTTTCGAAATCTAATATTCAGGATAAAGATCTGATTTTGCGTGTATTATCAATGTACAACGATCCGGATGTCCGTGAAAAGGAAATCCGTAATATTTCAGCTGCCTTTACTGAATTGGCTGACCAGATTCTGCCTGCTTTGCGTCGCTCGAAATTTTCCGTTAATGTTGATGTAATTGGCAAATCAGATGATGAATTACTGAGAATCGCTACCAGCAAACCTTCAGATCTTGGTATTGAAGAGGTTCTTTATGCTGCTACATTGACCAAAGATGTTAAAGTTCAGAATGGCATCTATAAAGCTGCTACCGAAAAATTCCCAACCTGCTACCGGGCATGGAATGACTTTGGAATTACAGCTGCGGAGCAAGGGGATTTCAAAACTGCTAAAACCGCCATTGAAAAATCTAACAGTTTAAAGGCAAATGACCCGATTGTTTTGAATAACCTCGGTGTTGTTGCTCTGGCTGAAGGTGACTATGATAAAGCAGAAGGTTTGTTCCGCAGTGCTGCCGGTGCCGGAAGCGAGGTTGACCACAACATAGGTATTGTCAATGTGAAAAAGAGCAATTATACCCAGGCTGTCACAAACTTTGGCTCATCCTGCCTGTTTAATGCTGCTTTGGCTCAGACCTTGAACAAGGAATACGCTAAAGCTCTTAAAACTCTTGATTGCATTCCTGAACCCAATGCCATGACCGACTACCTTAGGGCAGTGGTTTATGCCCGCCAGGGACAGAGTGCCAATATGTTCAAATCACTGGAAGCTGCAGTTGCCGCACAGGCTGATCTGAAACAGATGGCTAAAACTGACCTCGAATTCGGTAAATTCTTCGAAGATGCCAAGTTCCAGGGAATTGTGAAGTAATCACGCAACCATATAAAAAAAGAGCCGCTGATGAAGCGGTTCTTTTTTTAGTGACCATTGACCAGTGACTGGCTAATTGAGAACGAATTTGATAGGAATTGAGAAGGATACATTAACTGGTTTTCCTCTTTGCAGTCCCGGCTTCCAGGCAGGTGAAGACCTGATTACATTCATCACTGCTTCGTCGAGCACCGGGTCTACGCCTTTGACGATTTGAATATTAGTTGTTTCCCCTTTTCTGTTTACAACAAATGATACGAATTCATGCTCAAGAATGATCTGGGTTTCCTTTGTGTCCGGCTCGAAGGGCTCCGGGTAGAATATCGTCCTGAAGAAACTGAATGCAGACCAGGGCTTGTTTAAAACAACAACCCTGTGTTCATTCCAATTCAGCACCGGACGGGTTTTCGTCCAGATAAACAGCCGGATTAGCTGTCCTGCCGAAACCAGGATTAGTGCCAAAACGATCGATAAATAGGCTATTCCAATCCAGTTTGCCGGATCCGGCAGCGGAGCAGCCCCGCCTGAACCAACTGCCAATGAAGGATCAATCACCGGTTCTGAAACCTGAACCAAAGGCAGCCCCAGAATCGACCCGGCCTGGGTTCTGATCGATATCTGCCATGGAAGCCAGGGAAGAATCACTGCCAAAACCGACCCTCCCAGAAGGAAGAACCGGTTGGCCTGGAAATTCCTGATCCTGCTCAAAAAGAGTTCATAGGAAATCCAGATCAGGATCAGGAAAAGGTTGGCCAGGATGATGTTGGGTAAATAGTTCATGGCTTCTCATTTTTAAGGTTCTCCAGGGTTTTCAGTAACTCTTCCATCTCTTTTATGGTTAGGTTTTCTTTTCTGGAAAAGAAAGAGACCATTTGCTTAAGGCTGCCATCAAAGTAATTCTCAAGCATCTTCTTCATAGAAAAATGGGAGTATTCATCCTTGCTGATCAGGGCAGAATAGCGGTGAGTCGGGCCGAATGCCTCATGATCAATAAAGCCCTTTGATTCAAGGATCCTTACGATCGTGGAAACCGTGCTGTACGCCGGTTTCGGTGACGGCAACTCTAAAATAATGTCCTTAACAAATGCAGGCTGGATGCCCCATAGTACCTGCATGATCTGCTCTTCGGCTTTTGTTAAATCGCGCATCTTGATTCTTTTTTATCAAAAATACAACGATAAGTTTAAATAAACAACTAAAAAGTTAGTTGAATTAACTATAGAGTTAGTTAAACTTATAAGTGGGAGGATTACAATCTTTTGCGGGGTAGCTAAGTTTACAATATGCTAATGAGTTAATATGCTAATATGCTAATAATGATAAGATGAGTTTTATCAAGTGCCACTAGCTTCAGTTAATGAAATGTGATCGCCGATGCAAGGCTTTGGGAATTGATAATCATTAAATTGGCACATTGGTGCTTCTTTTAATTAGCAGATTAGCATATTATCAAATTAGCATATTAATGTATTCTTAGCATCTCCCACAGTACAATTCCAACGCTGACCGCTACATTAAGCGAATGTTTGGTGCCATATTGAGGGATTTCAATGGCGGCTTCGCATAGGCCTAAGACTTCCGGGGAAACACCGTGGATTTCATGGCCGAAAACAATCGCAATTGGGCCGGAAAGATTGAATTCATTCAAAGGAATGCTACCGGTAGTTTGCTCAATAGCAAAAACCTGATAACCATTGGATTTGAGATCGACGATCGCATCGGTGGTTTTTTCGAAATATTGCCAGTCGACGGAGAGTTCGGCGCCAAGAGCGCTTTTGTGGATATCACGATGAGGGGGTGATGTGCTGATTCCGCACAGGATGAGCTTTTCAATCCTGAATGCATCACAGGAGCGGAAGATGGAGCCGATATTATTGAGACTCCGGACGTTGTCGAGAATAACGATTACCGGATTCTTTTCTGCGGATTTGAATCCTTCAACATCGAGCCGGCGATGTTCTTCGTTTGTGAGCTGTCGCATGATTTTTGCTTTGCGCAAAAATACCAACATTAGGGTTAACCAATGTTAAAGATTTTTGTTTCACTTAAAAAAGTTGCATTTTTAACGCCTGCAAATAGTTATTTAACCATAAAAATCAAGCTTTTATGAATCTTCACGAATATCAGGCCAAGCAACTGCTCCAGTTACATGGTGTTCCGGTTGCTGAAGGACTTATGGTTGAAACGCCTGAAGCCGCAGTGGAAGCTGCACAACTGATCCAGAGTCAAACCGGTACTAAATTCTGGGTTATTAAAGCTCAGATACATGCCGGCGGCCGCGGCAAAGGTGGCGGCGTGAAGATTGCTTCCTCCCTGGAACAGGTTAAAGAACATGCCACCCGGATATTGGGGATGAACCTGGTAACACCGCAAACAGGACCGGAAGGTAAGTTGGTGCGGAAGCTGCTGGTGCAGCGGGATATGTATTACCCGGGCGCTGACGGCAAGCCTTCTGTTAAGGAATTCTATATGAGCGTATTACTCAACCGGAAGACAGGCAGGAATATTGTAATGTATTCTACTGAAGGGGGCGTCGATATCGAAGGTGTGGCCAAAGATGCTCCAAACCTGATTTTTACCGAAGAGGTGGATCCAGGAATCGGAATCCTGCCTTTCCAGGCACGTAAAATTGCGTTTAACCTAAAATTGAATGGAGCAGCACATAAAAATATGGTGAAATTTGTCACTGCTCTTTACAATGCCTTTCTTGCAACTGATGCTTCTCTTCTGGAAATCAATCCGTTGGTCAAAACATCAGACAACCTGATCCTCGCCGCAGATGCAAAGGTGAATCTGGATGAAAATGCCTTGTTCCGTCATCCGGATTATGCTGGACTACGCGATCTGAACGAAGAGGATCCTACCGAAGTTGAAGCCTCCGGGTATAATCTGAATTTCATCAAGCTCGATGGAAATGTGGGTTGTATGGTTAATGGCGCCGGTCTGGCCATGGCCACCATGGATATGATCAAACTGTCGGGCGGCCAGCCTGCCAATTTCCTCGATGTCGGCGGTACCGCCAGTCCGCAAACAGTGGAAGCCGGGTTCCGTATCATCCTTAAAGACCCGAACGTTAAAGCGATCCTGATCAATATTTTCGGCGGAATTGTCCGGTGCGACAGGGTAGCGCAGGGCGTTGTGGATGCCTATAATCTGATCGGTACTATTCCCGTTCCGGTAATTGTCCGGTTGCAGGGAACCAATGCAGTGGAAGGTAAGAAAATCATCGACCAATCCGGGCTCAAAGTTTTTTCAGCGATTACCCTGGAAGAAGCAGCTGTTCTGGTTAAGGAGGCAGTTTCCTGACATATCTTTGTACAAATAAATTGGCAAATGAATTGCCGAATGGTATATGCGGTTTATTTTATTTTCGATTCTATTCGGCCTGACCGGTGCAGGTTTAAACGCCCAGTCGGTAACAAAAGTCAGGCAGGATACCTTACTCCGGACAGTTGTAATCAACGGGGATACCTTGCCGCATATCGACCTGAAAGAAGTCCCTATACTTCCTGCTAAAGTCTTTAAGAATCGTTTTCAGGAGAGGCAATACTGGAGATTGGTTTATAACCTCAAAAAGGTTTTGCCCTATTCGAAAATCGTTGCAGCCACCATTACCGAGGTTGAATTCAAACTTGCAACCGTAAAAACCGATAAAGAGCGAAGGAAATTCGTTAAAAGTATGGAAGACTCGCTCCGGAAAAAATATGAGGAAGATTTGAGGCAAATGACCATCACGCAGGGAAAGCTCCTATTGAAGCTCGTTGACCGTGAAACTTCCAATTCCACTTATTTCTGGATTGATTCCTATCGCGGCTCCGTAAGCGCCTTTTTTTGGCAGGGAATAGCCCGACTCTTCGGTTCCAACCTGAAATCTCAATACGACCCAAAAGGCGAGGATGCTATTATAGAGCAGATCGTTACCTATATTGAAAGAGGATATATTTAAGGCTCAAATAAGGCTCAAGGCTCAAGGCTCAAGGCGCAAGTAAGTTATAAGGCTAAATAATAAGTTTGTAAGGAAAATTTAGTGTAAAGGTTACTTTGTATTCCTTAAGGTTTTTACTTTTAACCTACTTGATCCCTGAGCCATGCGCCATGCGCCTTGAGCCTTGCATTAATGGATTCAAGTTAGTTCAATCAACGCGTTTACCGTGTTCATGGCCCCTTCGGCGATGTCGACGATGCTGGAATCCAGCATGTAACAGGGACTGGTTACCACTTTGTTTTCATTGTCGATAACGATCTCCCTGGCATGGGTTGTTTGATGGATGGCACCCATCGCCTTTATATTCTTTATAGAAGTTTGATCCTGACCCATCGTTATGGATACATTGCCCAAAACCTTTGCCAAAATCACTGGTGAAATACACAATGCCCCGATCGGTTTACGAGAACTATGCATAGAGATTACAGCTCTTTCAACCTCAGGATTCACCGTACAATCAATACCATCGAAAGCATAGGTGCATAGGTTTTTAGCTACCCCAAACCCACCGGCAAACATCAGTATATCAAAATTTTGCGCATTGAATTCACTTAGCGGGCGTATTTTCCCGCGGGCAATCCTCGCCGATTCAACCAGAACATTCCGGGTTTCATCCGTCGGCTGACCGGTATAATGGTTAATCACATGGTATTGATTAACATCAGGAGCAAAGACTGTGTAAGAGGAATCGGTTCTGGCAATGGCATACAGTGTCATTACTGATTCATGAATTTCGGCGCCATCCCTGTTTCCGCATCCGGCCAGGATAACGGCAAATTTCTTTTTCGTTTTCATGGTTTAAATTATTTACTGTCCACTAGCGTTGAGAATAGTTTTGATCGTATAAATCAGGATTTTAAGATCAACAAGAAGCGACATGTTCTCAATGTAAAGAATATCGTATTTAAGCCGCTCAATCATCTCATCCACGTTGGATGCATATCCGAATTTTACCTGACCCCAGGAAGTAATTCCAGGCCTGACCTTTTGCAGGTGATTAAAGTGAGGAGCAGTTTTTATGATCTGATCGATAAAGTACTGACGTTCTGGTCGTGGCCCTACCAAAGACATATCACCAATCAAAACATTATAAAACTGTGGAAGTTCATCCAGACGCGTTTTTCGCATAAACATCCCAAAACCGGTAATCCGTGTATCATTTTGGCTCGATAAGGCCGGACCGTCGGCTTCAGCATTGCTAAACATCGAGCGGAACTTGTAAATGGTAAACGGCTTGCCATACCGGCCGATTCGTTCATGAGAATAAAGTACCGGCCCTTTTGATGTAAGTTTAACACCTATGGTTAGGAACAGGTAAACCGGTGACAATATGATCAGGACAAAGAAAGAAGTTATTACATCTAATATGCGCTTGAGATTCTCTTCCCAGGCTGGCATCAGGTCATGGCTGATCTGGATGAGAGGCGTACCGATGATCGATGACATTTTAACCATCCCGGTAAGGATGTCATACATATCAGGGATCACTTTGATCGTAATCTTCTTATATTCAAGACGGTTGATGATTTTCTTAAGCAGTTCGTGCTCTGAACTTTCGATAGCAATAATTACCTCTTCAACCGGGTGTTCCGAAAGAATTTTTTGAAGATCATTGAGAGATCCCAGATGAGGAATATGCCTGCCCATCAGGTAATCATTGTATTTACTAACACTGATAAAGCCGATAAAACTGTTTCCGGTCGATCGGGGTTGATTGACCATCCCGAGAAACAGGTCCTCTGCCCGCTTGTCGGATCCAATCAGCAGAGTGGGAAAACCTATAATACGGTTGTGGATCCGATGGGCTGAAATCGTGGTGAAAACCAGCCGGGGCATGTAGGTAAGAAGAAAATGAAGTCCGAACAGGACCAAAAAGGAGAGATAATAGTTGGTATATGTTTTAACGGTATCATCAAGGATCAGAACAAAGAAAATGATGAGGACCCCGATAAAAGTTGTGCCTATGGTTTGCCCCAATTCGCTGAGCCGGGATTTTCTGAAAACCTCTTTATAGTAACCGGTAATGAAATAGAACAAAACCCACGACACCGGGATGATTGCCAGGCCCAGGAAAAAGGAGTGATCAAATTCAACAGGTACCGGATATCCGAATTTCTTGGTTTCTATATAGATTTTCCGGAATACGAAAAAAAGAGTCCAGCTAGCGCCGGCTGATAAGAAATCGAAAATCAGGTACTTCAGCAGTTGCTTTCTCTGGTTCATTAAAAATGGATCAATTTAAGATTGTCCAAAATAATTGCCTGTTTTGCCAACCCGGTGGAATCCCAGCCGGCCCGGAAACCCGGCCTGAAGAATTCTGCCGATTGGTTATCCTTCATAATATTACGAAGATCAATATAAATCCGGTTCCAATGGTCAATTGGCCTTATATATACCAGGCCATTCCACACCGCTGCTCCATCCTGGAGAACATAAACGCCAAATTCCATGATAGTATTGCTCAGATAATCAAACTCAAGTAAAACCATCAGACCGTTAGTGATACGTTGGAAATCGGTACTGCTGTATGCTTCGAAAAACCGGTTTTTAGTATCCAGATAAATCGCACCGGAATACCGTCCTTCGCGAACCTGGTCGGTCTGGTTCCTGAAAACAGTATCACTGTATGCTGGATAAACAAAGGATATACCGGCATCTTCAAAGTCCTCAATCCACGGAAACTTACACACATCTTTGCCATCTTTGTCTTTTTTGTATGTGGTTGTCGGCGTTATCGGGATTACCTGGCCGCGAACAAGATCTATTTTCCCTGTGCCGATGTAGGGTTCAAAAAAGGGGTATACATCACGGGATCCCGCAATCCCGTTCAGTTCAAACCCTGGGTAAACAATTAGACTACGCATGCCAGTCAATAGGCAGGGAACCATCGTGGGCATTTCAAAGAATCCAAGATTTGTTCCATCAACGTTAAGCTTGACGCAGGTTATATTGTGACTCGCTGATCCCTGATCGAAATTGGTAACTTTGACAAGTACGGTATCTACCTTGATATAAGCAGGGATATCTTCGGCAGGGTTAATAATATTACAGGAAAGAAGAATTCCGGCAAGGGTAATCAACGTTAAAATCATCCAAGTTTTAAGCATGTCCAATTTTTTCTGATATTTCACCTCACAAAGTTAACAGAATTGCAATGATCGAAGATAGCTTTATGCATAAGGGCTTGCGAAGGAAACTGGTTGAGCAGGTTAAAAGCAAAGGAATTAAGGACCAACGGATACTGGATGCTATGATGAAAATTCCCAGGCATGCATTCATGGATTCCTCCTTTCTTAAATTTGCTTACCAGGATCAGGCTTTTCCAATTTCGTCAGGACAAACAATTTCACAGCCATTTACAGTAGCTTTTCAGACTGAACTTATTGATATACAGATTCATCAAAAAGTTTTGGAGGTGGGAACCGGTTCGGGTTACCAGGCAGCCATATTGGCCGAGCTGGGGGCACGTGTTTTTACCATCGAAAGAATCAGGAAGTTGTATCAGGAGGCCCAGACTATTCACCGGGAATTGGGTTCCCAAGTGAAATTTTTCTTAGGTGATGGTTATCAGGGACTTCCGTCTTTTGCGCCTTTCGATAGAATTCTGATAACTGCGGCGGCACATGCCATTCCGGAAGCCTTAAAGCAGCAACTTGTTGTTGGCGGTATACTGGTGGCGCCGATCGGTGAACGGGATTTTCAGGTAATGACAAAATGTGTAAAGACCAGCATGGATATCTTCGAAATATCCACACATGGTAATTTTGTGTTTGTTCCGATGAAAGAAGGATTGGAATAAAGACCGATGACCGTATTCCGCAAACCGACCATCGTATCAATTTTAACAAGGATTTGCATCCTGATACTAATTGGTATTTGCCAGCCTTTGCGGGGCCAGCAGCGTGATTCGGTTCTGTTGCCGGTTCGATACCTGAGGGTTGCCATCCATGTTTTTCAAGATGATGCCGGACAGGGAAATTTTCGCCGGGATATCGCCGGCCAGGAGGGCTTTTTGCACCTGATGATTGATTGGGTCAACCAACGGCTCGCTAACCTGGATACCTTGAAGCCGGCTGTGTCTTCTCCGTATGTAGCTGACAGCCGGGTACGTATCCGGTTGGATACTATTTTTTATCATCGCGATTCAAGGGCATGGGATTGCTCCGTTGAAATCGATTCCCCCTATATGCGCGACCAGTATGTAGATGGTGACTCTTCACTTAATTATCTGCAGAAATATCAGACACTTCCGATATTTATCGGCGCCAATAATCCCGTAACAGGAGGGCATTCACGCAATATCGGCGATCGTGGATATATTGCGGTTCGCGGGTATTATGAAAATTTTCTTCGTCAGGATGTACTGCTGGCGATCGACGAATGCGGCCGCAACCTGGTTCATGAGCTGGGTCATTGCCTCGGCCTGGGCCATAATTTCACTGGAGGTCCAGGGGGTGATCAATGCGATGATTGTGACGACAATGGTTGCCCGGTTGAGGGCACCTCAAATAATATTATGGATTACTGGCCATCTTACGGATACGCTTTGTCGAGATGCCAGTTCAATCAGATTCAGTATTACCTGAACGGAGAACGGGGTAATATTTCGGAGGTGGTGATAAATGACAGCTGTTATCGGTTATCAGTTATCGGTTATCGGATTCCGGCGGGAGACACCTTGTTGATCCAGGATACCCTTTATCTGCATAACGATCTTATTATTAAAGATGGAGGTGTGTTGAAAGTTACCGGTTATCTGTCGATGCCGTCTGAAACGAAAATAGCAGTTGAAGCCGGTGCCCGCCTGGAGATTGACAGAGGCACCATTGGTAACCTTTGCGGAGATTTGTGGTTGGGGATACGGGTTAGTGATACTCCTGGCGCACGACCTGCCAGGATTTCTGTTACACATGGCGGCATTGTGGAGCATGCCCGGGCAGGGCTTATCGCTGCCGGTCCGGTTGAAACAGAATTAGAGAATTCCGTGTTCCGCAATTGTGAGGAATCGCTTGTCTTTCTTCGGGGGTCTGCCGATTCGATCCTTATAAAAAACTCCACATTCCGCATAACAACAAAGTTGAATCATTACGAGGAAGGCATCACGCCTGCCTTTTTTGTGCGTACCGAAGGCATTCCCAGGCTGGAGGTTACAGGCAGTAATTTCGTCAATGAGCCGGGCACCTACATTTTTGATGCTGATTGGATGGGAACTGGAATCTCGGCCGATGGCCCATCGATACGTGTTGACCATTCCGAATTCATCAACCTCACCAATGGTCTGGATCTAAATTCGCAAAACCGGGATTCAAAGGTCGAAGTGATTGATAACCAGTTTATCCATAATCGGTACGGGATCAAAACCCGTTGTGCAGGCGTTCAGTGGATTTCGAACAACCGGGTGATTCTTCAGCGATTTAACAGCGGATGTACTATCGGGATGTTATTGTGGAACCCTGATCGGTTCGCAGTGCATCAGAATCGGTTTGAATCTGTTTATGGGGGTGGGCGCATGGCCGGGATCGTACTCAATAATCCGACCTGTGAAAGCTCTTCGGTTTTTAACAACAAATTCTCAAACCTGCCGATTGCCGTTTTTATGGACGGTACACCGGATATCGATTCGGTTTTGTTCTTATGGGCGGAAAATTCCGGAACAACCGGTTTTCTGAAACTGGGACCTCAACTTCGATATAATCAGTTCGATACTGTGGACATGCATCTGGCAATAGTTACCGATTCAGTGTTTGGATCGGCTATCGGAAAAATGGCAGAGGTTCACCCGGAATATTCCATTCCTGCTACTCAATGGACTCCCGGTGGCTTTGTCTGGTATGCTGATCAGGTGCATATGATGGCTTTCCATGGTTGGAATCTGCAGGCTAAGAGAATGCCGGATCATGGGTTGTATTGGTTTATGAATTATCTGGGCATAGGGGATCTGGGGCATAAGGACACAGGAACTCAGGGGTACAGCGACTTAATAGAATACCTGCTGAAGATTAATACCGTTAAAGAGCCTGAGGGTTGGTTTTTTGGTTCTGATGTTTATCAGGCGCTGAGCCGGATTTCGGAGGTGCCCGCAGCGGTGAGATCGGCAAAGCTTGCGGTATATTGGGAAAAGTACCAGGCAGAAGATCAGGCCTGGCTTCGTGAAGCTCTTGCATCGATAGCGGGAAGGTTTGTTAAAGCCGATAGTTTGCTGACTGATCTTGGAACTGATCTTGCCCAAAAGAATTTGGAGCGATGGAATATTTTCCAACCAACAAATTGCATTCATGGCCTGATCCCGATGAAATCCACCGCTGTTTCCGGATTTGATCTTCCTGATTTATCTGCGTTCCGCTTCGTTAGGCCGCATCAGGAACAATCCGGACCGCCGGCATTTTTCCTGTATCCTAACCCGGCTCAGAATTATATATTGATCCAACCGCAGGCAGGTTATTCTTTCGAAAAGGTCTGGGATGGATACATCATCTCAGCGGATGGCCGCTTTTCAAAACAAATCCGTATTGAATCCTGGGAAAACCAGAAATTGATCATTTCCTCACTGCCGGCCGGGGTTTATTTCATTGAATTATTTTCCGGGATTCAATACCTTGGCACCGCGAAATTTATAAAAACAATACATAGATAGGCATGCCTTTACTTAAGGTTTTTACATTCAACCCACTGCAGGTCAACGCGTATCTCATTTATGAACCCAACGGGGCAGGGATTATTATTGATCCATCGTGCTTTGATCAAACCGAATTCAGAGACTTACAGGATTTCATAGGGATAAATCACATAAGGTTGGAATATCAGCTGAACACACATGGCCATTTCGATCATGTATTCGGGGTTCACATGGTCAGGGAAGCTTACCATCCGAAATATTTGATTCATCAGGCTGACGAGGGTTTCCTTCGCCTTGCCGGTGAACAGGCCAGGAATTTTGGTTTTGATTATGAAGGTGATGCACCGGCACCTGATGGATATCTTAATGAACCGGATGTTGTATCCACAAATACCATCCATTTGAAGGTGATACATGTCCCGGGCCATTCGCAAGGTTGTGTTGCTTTTTATGAAGAATCAGCGGGTTGGCTTTTTTCGGGAGATACCCTCTTTGCCGGTGGCATAGGCCGTACCGATTTGCCCGGCAGCAACTATGAGCAAATAATCAGCAGCATACAGAAAAAACTATTGATTCTGCCGGACGATACTAAGGTCTTTCCCGGTCACGGAGCGGCATCCACGATCAAACATGAAAAATTAACCAACCCTTTTCTATAGATTCTCTTACCTATCCGGCCTTTCCTGCAAACACTGCATTATGTCATACTTCTTCTTATTTTTACCCGGTTAATTTGTATTACATCAACCCAGAAAATATGATCACTGATCAATTCATTTACAGGCATATCGGGCCGAGACCTCACGAAATTCAGGAAATGCTGGAAAAGGTGGGCGCAACCACAATGGAGGAGTTTATTTCTTCAGTCGTTCCAGCTCAGATACGTATGAAACAACCGCTGAATCTTCCGGCAGGATTAACTGAACAGGAGTACGCAAAAAAGATCAAACAGATTGGATTAAAGAACAAGCAATACAGAACCCTTATGGGGATGGGTTATTACGGTACGGTAATGCCTGCTGTTATCAAGCGGAATATTCTGGAGAATGCTTCGTGGTATACCTCCTATACTCCTTACCAGGCTGAAATTTCGCAGGGCCGCCTTGAGGCTTTACTGAATTTTCAGACTTTGGTGATGGAACTGACAGCTATGCCACTGGCTAATGCTTCACTGCTGGATGAAGCAACTGCCGCTGCCGAAGCTATGATCCTGATGTTCAATGCAAGATCCCGTGAATTAGTGAAGCGTGAAGCCAACGTTTTATGGGTGGATGAGAACATCTTTCCTCAAACTCTGGAAGTGATCCGGACACGGGCTTTGCCACTCGGAATCGAGGTTGAAGTTTGCAAAATAGTGAAGACACGTTTACACGGCAAGGTTTTCGGCATTGTTGTTCAATACCCGGCCGGCGATGGTAAAGCATTGATCTATAAACAGACTGTTGATCGGATTCATGAGTTGGGCGGCCTCTACACCGCAGTCAGTGATTTGTTTTCACTGGTATTGCTGATCCCTCCCGGGGAATGGGGTGCTGACATTGTTGTTGGCAGTACACAGCGCTTTGGAGTTCCGATGGGGTTCGGCGGCCCGCATGCCGCCTATTTTGCGGCCCGCGAAGAATTGAAAAGAAGCCTACCCGGAAGAATTATTGGTGTTTCGCAGGATATGCACGGGAATAAAGCGCTTAGAATGGCGCTTCAAACACGCGAGCAGCACATCAAACGGGAGAAGGCCACTTCCAATATTTGCACAGCCCAGGCACTTCTGGCTACCATTGCCGGTATGTACGCTGTTTATCACGGTCCGGATGGCTTATTGGAGATTGCCGGAAAAATTCACCGGTCGGCCCATACCCTCGAGCTGGAATTGAAAAAGTATGGTTATGTTCAGGAAAATAAGGATTACTTCGATACCCTGAGGATCGTATTACCTGATAAAGTTACCCTGAAGCATTTTAAAACAATTGCTCTGAAACATCACTTTAATTTCCGCTATTTTGAAGATGAAACCATCGGTTTATCCACTGATGAACTTACCGATGTTGCCGAAGTGAACAGGATTCTGGAAATTTTCGCTGAAGTTGCCGGAAAGAAAGCTAAAGCAGTTTTGGAATTGGTTGATTCAGCCGGGTTTGATCCCGAATTTGCCCGCACCACAGATTTCCTGACCGACCAGTGCTTCAATAAATACCAATCGGAAACGGAAATGATGCGATACATTAAGAAATTGGAGCGTCGCGATATCTCCCTCACTCATTCTATGATACCTCTGGGGTCATGTACCATGAAGCTTAACCCGGCCAATTCCATGTTTGCTTTATCCTGGGATGAATTTGCCGGAATTCATCCATTTGTTCCGGTAGATCAAGCCGAAGGATACACCCAGCTGATTCGGGAATTGGAAGAAGCACTAATTGAGGTGACCGGTTTTCCTGCCATCTCCTTCCAGCCGAACTCCGGAGCTTCAGGCGAATATGCCGGTCTTATGGTCATCGAAGGTTATCACCGGAGTCGTGGCGAAGGCCACCGGAATATAGTACTGATCCCGGCTTCTGCACACGGAACCAACCCTGCCAGTGCAGTTATGGCGGGCAATAAGGTGGTTGTCGTTAAATGCGATGAACAGGGTAACGTGGATATTGATGATTTGAAATTAAAGGCTGCTGAACATGCTGCAAACCTTTCAGCATTCATGATTACCTATCCTTCCACCCATGGGGTTTTTGAAACCGAAATTAAAACCATGGCGGACATTATCCATGCTCATGGTGGATTGGTCTACATGGATGGTGCAAATATGAATGCTCAGGTAGGCTTAACCAAACCAGCTTTGATTGGTGCCGATGTTTGCCACCTTAACCTCCATAAAACGTTCGCTATTCCTCACGGAGGAGGAGGTCCGGGGGTTGGACCCATTGGTGTTGCCCAACACCTGGTCGAATTTCTTCCATCACACCCGGTGGTTCAGGTGGGAGGTGAAAAAGGAGGGGTAGTTTCAGCGGCTCCTTATGGAAGTGCGCTGGTACTTACCATTTCACATGCTTATGTACAGATGTTGGGTGGTGATGGGCTAAGAGCAGCCACCGAAATGGCTATTCTTAATGCTAACTATCTGGTGGAGTGTTTAAAAGGGCACTATGACGTTCTGTATACCGGGGCCAATGGACGTGTTGCTCATGAGTGTATCCTCGACTGCCGGAACTTTAAGTTAAAAACTGGTATCGAAACTTCGGACATAGCCCGCCGGCTCATGGATTATGGCTTCCATGCACCAACACTCTCTTTTCCGGTTCATGAAACTTTGATGATTGAGCCTACTGAAAGTGAATCGAAACAAGAACTCGATCGTTTTGTTGAATCTTTGATTTCCATCCTGTTCGAGATCAGCGACGTGGAAATGGGTATTACCCATGCTGACAATAATGTGCTGAAAAATGCACCGCATACAGCAGTTCACATTGGTGATGATACATGGAGCCATCCCTATGGCCGGCTTAGGGCTGCTTTCCCATTGCCATGGATCGCTGAAAATAAATTCTGGCCCTATGTTGGCAAAATAGATAATGCCTATGGCGACCGAAATCTTATCTGCTCCTGTAAAGGGTTGGAGGAATATTAAATAGATTACCAGCGATAAATGTTTTCCCAGTTGCGGTAGCCCTGCTTATCCAAATACCAATCCTCGTGATCATTACCGCCACTTGAGATCCAATTGGCAAAAACCAGATAGCCTTTCAGAATTTCTGCTTTTTCGATAGTGTATTCAAATTGAACTGGCACGTTTATAACCCAGGGTAATCCGTTTTTGGTTTGATAATAGATACCAGCTTCCGGATTGGAAGCGTCATTACCTGTTCCGAATAACTCAGGGTTTACCAGGTCAGTCGGAGGAAATCCTCTCAAATGAATCTCGCTGGATCTTTCATCCGCCCTGAAAATAAATGGGTTAAGCTTATCAAAACTGACAATTTCAGGGTCAACTGGTTCTTTTAGGAATATTCTGAATTTTTTCTCTGATGGAACCACAAAGTGATATCCCATTGTTGTGTTAATGGTCGGGCTACCATCCCCGGGATGGGGGAGAAGCTTACAGGCATCAGTGAAAAAGATAAAGGTGGCCCATTTTTGACCCATTTCTGTTCCATTTTCGTTCAATTTGATCGCATCATCCAGGAATTCAAAGTCAGCTTTAATCCCGGCTATCCTATCAGGAGATAAGTAAATCTGCATGCCAAAGCCATTTCGGGTACTTCCTCCGATTGCCCGCACCTCAGTAATCACATCGATTTCAACAATCTTGTTCTTGGCATTAGTGATCCTGTTTATTTGATAGTCAAGGACTATGTCGTTAAAATCATAGTCGCTTTGTGAGGGCCATAAATCTTCAAAAGCAATTGTTCCGGGTTTATCCTTAGCGGGGTAAAAATCATCAAAAGCTTTCTCCGGATCGTCAGGGTAACTGTCTTCCCAATCGAGAACCCCGTCACCATCGAGGTCACTATCCATTTCATTCACGCGAACTACGGCATTGTCAAAATCAACAATGCCGGTTGAACCCTTATAAAATAAAACCTGGCAAGTAACGGTTCCCTCCGGCATGTATCCAACAATTGTTCCATTTACCCAAGTAATACCCGGATTAACCAGGTTAAAGGAGAAAACGTCTATAAATTCCCCGTATTGATTGCGTGGAACAAGAAACAAATAGACATCCTGTTGACTGTCAAATCCCCGGGTGTCACCTGAAAAGGTAACTAATTGACCTGAAGTAGCTTGAATTAGCTGGGTAAAGCCTCCTACTGAATATTTTTCACTATTAATCCGTGCAAAGCTATTTCCCTCTTTGCTAATAATGGATCCATCGTTTTTAGCCTCATCGGTCGCATACCAAACGCCATCCGCTTCAAGGGCCGAAGACCATGTTTCCATGTAGCCAAAATTATTGACAGAGAAATCACCGTTTTTCAATACATTTTCAATTCCAACCTTGAGAAAATTCCGGTTTAATTTTACCCCGTTGACGAGGGCCCCCGGAATGCCTTGTTTTGGTTTAGGTGGTGTCTTACTATACCCGACATTATAATCAATGGTAAAAGCCTCTTCCGTTTGCATTAATCCGGCTTCCTGTAAATTGATAGACCGCCAGCCCGCAAAGCAATTAGTAAATAATTTTTTGGTAGTTACAGGTACACTGATGGATTCTTTATAAATCCCCTGATTATCGGCTGATCCCGTTTTAATCAGCGTGCCTGGCCGCCCGTCGGCGTTCTCGTTCCAGATTTCGATGATCCTGTTGGTTGAAGAATAACTAATGGTTGTAGGCAATAGTATGGAGATCGGTATAGATTTAATCATGTTAAAATTAAATCCATCAGGCACAACCAGATCTTTCATTGTTATTTCCTGATTTATAATGATTGGCTCCTTCTTGCAAGAAGAAATCAATAAAAGCAAAACTGCCAGGGAGGTAAATATTTGCCTGGATTTTTTCATTATCTCATAACCTCCAATACAACCGGAAATCAACTTTCTCTATAAAGGTAGATCACGTAAGCGCCATCAGTATACTGTTTTGCTGAATATTTGACGAATGGTCGCGGTTCTCAGGTGAATGAATGGGGCTCAAAAAAAGGAGGCTCTGAGGCCTCCTTGTAAGATCAAAATTGATTTTGAGTAATGATTGTCAAATCGTTATTGTTTGTTCAGATTAATCTGGAAACACCACTCAGTCCGGGGATAGTAAAGGCAATAAAACAGTTTCATGCTCTGAGGTGTATTCATGTGATACATGATCGTCCGGTTGCATGATTCATTTGTCCATGCATTATTGATCCATCGTTGCGTCTGTTCAACCATGATCTCGGTATCCTGACGGCTGACGGGTTCGAAGGAACCTTTTAACGAGTAGCTGTCTTTCTCACTGGTCAAGATCTTTACAAACTCAAGGGTAATCTGTCCTTCCTGAGTTATTTCTGCACTAACCCTCATAAGTCCCATCCCAAAATCTATCGGACCTCCGCTCCATGTTCCGAGGTAAGGTGCCGCAGCGGTTGCGACGGAGGTTGAAAAGCTTTTGGTAGTACCATCTTCGGCTGTAACGGTATAAACCACCGGTCCCGAAAAATCTTGCTGCAGACCGGATGCGGGGCTTACGGTAGCCCGAGGCGATATTTCAATCGTGGGGATTAACTGGCTGATATCTATACCAAACGCAACCTCGGCCGAGATGTTTGTTCCAACGATATCTCCAAGATAATTCCGTTCCAGTTGTGCATTTTTGCTGGCATCAAAAATGAAGGCGAGAATCTCCTTTTTGCTGGATAATTCTTCCTTTTTACAGGAAGACATAAATACTGCTCCCACTAGCAGGAACAGGGCCAGAAAGGTAATCTTTCTAACCATGGTTAATTTTTTTAGCGGTTGGAGCTAAGGTAACATGGCATCCTTAAGGAGGATGCTGAAAAGCTCATTGAGACTCAGGCCTGCAATGGAGGCCTGCTTGGGGACAATACTGTGCGGAGACATACCTGGTACAGTGTTCACTTCAAGGAACCAGGGGATTTTGTCAACCAGGATATAGTCCATTCGCACTACTCCCCGGCAATCCAATAAATCATAGATCATTAATGACAGGTCTTGCACCGACCGTGCAGTTTCCGCGGAAATTCGTGCAGGCGTTATTTCGTCTGACATTCCGGGAGTATACTTGGCTTCGTAATCGAAAAACTCCTTTTTGCTGATGATCTCAGTAACAGGAAAGACTTCTCTCGTGTATCGGGTCTTAAACAGACCGCACGTAACTTCGGTTCCAACCAGAAACTTTTCAATGATAGCTTCCCGGTCTTCGCTTAGAGCCCGTTCGAGGGCAGGCAGGATTTCACCTGGATGGTTTACCCTGGAAGTTCCGCAACTGGAACCTCCATTATTGGGTTTAACGAAGCAGGGTATTCCAATATTCTCTATAATATTATTGATATCAATCGGTTGGTCTTTTCGGATCAGTAAGGATGGTGAAATTTTAATACCGCTTTCTTTAAGAAACTGGTTGCAATGAAACTTACTGAATGTGAGGGCACTGCTGAAAGAACGGCAACCGGTGAATGGCATTCCGATCAATTCAAAATAGGCCGGAAGAATTCCATTTTCGCCTGGTGTGCCATGAATGGAATTTATAACAGCATCAAAATGCCTTACCTTGCCATTGGATTGCCAGCTAAAATCATGACGGTTAACCGGATAAATTGATCCATCCTTATCATGAACCTCCCAGCCTTGCTGCGAAATCAATACAACCCGCGCATCATAGTGTTCAGTATCAAGATTGTTTAAAATATTATTTGCACTTTTAATGGAGATTTCGTATTCGGATGAGTCTCCTCCAGCAACAATGGCAATATTTAAAGGATTGGAATTCATCAATTTAGACAATCAGAATTTGGTCTGATTCTCTTGCTTAATTTACGAATTTTTATACCAATTTGTTTCGTTTAGCAACTAAAGATCCTGAGTCCGGCCACCCAGGTATGTACGCCATTTCCGGATTACCTCCGTCATATCTTCCGGCAGTTCGGAATTGAATTGCATCCAGACCTTGGTTTCGGGATGCGTAAATCCAAGCTCTTTTGCGTGCAAAGCTTGACGAGGCATAATTTTAAAGCAGTTTTCAATAAACTGACGGTATTTGGTAAATGTGGTTCCTTTCAGAATAAGATTGCCTCCGTAATCAGCATCGTTGAACAGGGGATGGCCGATGTATTTCATGTGAATGCGGATCTGGTGTGTGCGGCCGGTTTCCAGACGGCACTCAATCAGCGATATGTAGCCAAAATCTTCCAGTACTTTATAATGGGTAACGGCCCTTTTCCCCAGTAACCCATCGGGAAAAACGGTCATGACCTGGCGGTTTTTCGGATTTCGGCCGATATTTGCATCGATCGTGCCTTCAGCTTCTGTTGGCACGCCCCAAACCAGAGCCTGATAGATCCGGTGCGAAGTTTTATTATAAAACTGTTTACCCAGATAACTCTTTGCTTTTTCGGTTTTAGCAACCACCAGCAATCCGGAAGTATCCTTATCTATGCGGTGAACCAGTCCGGCACGGATATCTTCCTGCGTAAACATCTCGAGTGCCCGATAACGGTGCGCAAGGGCGTGGACCAGGGTACCACTGTAGTTGCCATGTGCAGGGTGAACCACCATGCCGGGTTTTTTATTTACAACCAGGAGTGAATCATCCTCATAAACAACATCAATGGGAATGTCCTCCGGAACAAGCTCAAATTCCTTCCGTGGAAAGGAGAGCATTATAACAATCTGATCACCTGGCTTTACCTTGTAATTAGCCTTAACAGGTTTGTCATTAACAAATATGCATCCTGCATCGGCAGCATCTTTGATTTTAGTACGGGAGGTGTCCTGTAGTCTGTCAATCAGGAATTTATCTATACGTAAAAGGGACTGCCCCGGATCAGCTACAAATCGGAAATGTTCAAAAAGCTCGTTTTTCTCCTCTGGCTCATCGAGGTGCAACCATATTTTATTCATGGATAATAATCAACTTTTGCCGGGTGTGGATCCCGGAATCCGACTGAACCTGTATCAAATAAATTCCATTGGGCAGATCAGAAACGGCAATTTTGCATACAGGCCCGGTTTCCCGTAAATTCCGGATTATTCGGCCATTAAGATCGGTCAGCGTAATCCGGATAGTTTCGGACTGATCGCCGCAATCAATCCGGATTAAATCATTGGATGGATTGGGATATATTTTTACCGGGTTATTGAGGTTATGTGACAGATCTGCAGGATCTATGCCGGATTTGCGTGATTTATTGGCAAATACCGGCCTGATCATCAGAGACCCTTCAAACTCTGAGGTTTGCCAGGTGCCACTGATGTTGAAGAAAATATCCTGCCCATGATTATTCTGGCGGTCGAAGCCGACGTTTAAAAAATCCGCAGTGGTTTGTAACCAGCCGACATAGTAGGTGCCGGTAACAACCTGCGCGGTATCGAGTTTTATCCGTTGAAATTTATTGATCCCGTTATACTCTGGTATGGCACCATCCTGATCATAAAGCAGCTCGCCAGGCTTATTATTATCATCGGCCCAAACTGCCAGACGAAAGTATTTCCGGCTTGCATCGGCAAAACTGCGGTTGAAAAAAAAGTCCACCGCAAACAATGAATCCCCGCTTTTCAGGTTATTAAAACGATACGCCAGTTTTGCGGTGCGGGAGCCCTCGCCAACCAATCCGTAACCTGCTTCTGATGAGCCGTCGTCATAAGCATAGTAATCAGAAAAAATCTGTTCAGATACGATCTTGTCGTTACCGGGTATCCAGTCGGGAGTTGCCTGATTCAGGTCGAGTGACACCTCAAACAGCGCTGAATCCTTGTCATCGCTTGTAAAGCCGTAGTTGAATGCAGCATCGTAATTCAGGGTTTGGAATGCTTTGACTTCATCAGACTGAAAGTTTTTTTCAAAACCTGTTCCTGCCACCCAAACCGGTGAAATACGGAATACCGGGGAAAATACCCGTCGATCCGACGAGAGGTTATTCAGGCTGACCTGGAAGATGGCTTTAACCGCAGAAATGCCGGCTATTTTGAAATGTTCCCAGGGCATGGCTGTGTAGTTGAGAAGTAGAGAACCCACAGGTTGAACAAGAGCAGCGTCCTGCATGATGGTATCGTTGTAATGACGGCCATTGTTGAGGTATACGTAATCGAGGTTCCAATGGTCGGCGTTGACTTTTAAGCTCGGTTCATAGGAAGGGGAAAGGGATGCATAATTGCGGAAACGGAAGCGGAATCCTTTTTGAAGGAAACGTGAATCGGTGATGTTAATCATCACGATCCTGAAATCGTGCGAAGTGCTGCCAGGTGTACTCCATATGCGGAACCAGCGATTATTGTCAGGTGCATAAAACTCAACTACCAGCGAATCCTCCGGCTCAGGGGCATCTCCAATTCCCTGGGGTTGATAATAAAAACTAAGGTAAATGGTAGTATCTCTGGGAAGGAAAAGGTTAACCGGCAGGGAGGTAAGGGCATCGGCCAGAAATGACTGCACGGTGGCGGTACTGTAAATAGTACCGGTTGAGTCGATTGCATCAAATGTGGCTACACCATAGGTGGGAGGATTGATTGCAAAGGAATGATTTATATTGACATTGTAATCGGTCCAGCGTATACTCTCAGGGTAAGGTGAAAAACCGCTGAAATCATCACGTATGGGCAGCTGCAGTGTATCCGGAATACCGGATTTGAATGGGATTGATTGACCCGGATTGATAAGCACCGGATTTGAGGTAACTGAAACCAGCCTTTCCTGTGCCTGGCTGTAGTTTCCCAGAACAACTACCAGAAAACAGATTATGTAAACAATATATTTAAACTTCATGAAATCATTTTTGTTTTTGCGCAGTGTCATTAATAAGAGTGTCCTTCATAGAGAAGGCCGAATCCTTTTGCATGATCCGGAGCGAATCCATTGTGAGCCAGATGTCGATTGATGTTCCCAGCCTGGCCTGATTGTTGAAATCGGGGAATTGCCTGTAAACCTTAGCCAGTGAGCTATCCATGGCATTGGTGACCGTTGAGTCGTATTGCGTAGCACCAAGGTTAAAATAGTTATCAAAAGCAATGATACGTGCCGTTTCCCGGCCGATGTTCATTAAATTCGGCACCGGCGAGCGTTCATTGCTCAGCCCTTCGCCCACTACCAGGGTAATACCGGAGCCTTTTTCGATATTAGTACCTTCGGCTATTAACTTTCCCCCGAATTTCTGCTCCAGTACATAAGTCGGGGCAAAATGGGGGATGTACTCGATGTTGGTAATATGGAGCCCTGCACTGGATAATACCCTTTCAGCCTGCCGGTAAGGCATATCGTAGGCTTTTGGCATCTTTATCATTTGAGGGAACCAACAGTTGGTGATGATGAAGATTTTCCGGTTTTTCTTTATGCCTGACCCTGGCTCAGGATATTGGTCAAGGACCGTACCACGTGGAGATTCAGCAAGATAGGTTGAATCCTGAACGATCCACACAATATGATTCTGCGAACACAGTCGGTCAACTTGCTGAAGCGACATCCCGGTGAAATCCGGAACACGGATCTTTTTTCCATGTCCGGTATAAAAATAGAGACTGATCTGAACCAGAATGATCAAACCAAGAGTAACCAATCCGGCAATCAGTACATTCTTCCAAAAAATCCGGCTTAGCAGGAAATGAACTACGGGTGACTTCATAATGGATTACAGCTGCATTAACAACGTTTCGGCAAAGATAAAATTATATGATGGATTGAGTTAATAGATTTTCAGAGTGTTGTACAGGGTGTCGCGCTCAACGGGCTCAAGCCCGCTGCTCCGGATCAGCGAAACCAAACCTTCGGTTGTCATAGCCGGATTCTGATCCTCAGCTCCTGCCATGGAATAGATCCGGGTGGTATCCTCAATGGTGCCGTCAAGGTCGTCAACACCAAAAGAAAGGGATAACCCCGCGATCTCTTTACCGATCATAGGCCAATAAGCTTTCAGATGGGGGAAATTATCGAGAAAAATCCGGCTGATTGCATAATTCCGGAGGTCTTCAATAGTGCTGACCTCGCCAATGACTCCTAAGGAATTATTGGCTTTCCGGTATTTCAGCGGTATAAAAACCTGAAAACCACCGGTTCTATCCTGTAGCTGCCTTAATCGGTTAAGGTGATCGATCCGCTGAACGTAATTCTCAAGATGTCCGTACAACATCGTTGCATTAGTGGGGATCCCGATACGATGAGCCGATTCATGGATCGCAAGCCAGGTTACGGAATCGGTTTTATCCGGACAAATCGTTTTCCTCAGTTCTTCATCAAAAATCTCTGCCCCTCCACCCGGGATAGAATCCAAACCTGCTGATTTAAGCCGTATCAATCCTTCTTCAACCGAGACCTGGCTTTTGCGGAACATGAAGTCGAGCTCCACCGCCGTAAATGCCTTGATAAAGAGGGTTGGATTTAATTTCCTGATCTGGCGAAGCATATTTTCGTAATAATCGAGTGTGCGATGGGGATGTACTCCTCCAACAATGTGCACCTCGGTAGCTGAAAGATCTTTAAATTGATTGATCTCCAGTAATATATCATCCAGGCTCATCTCCCAGGAACCGGGTTGGTTAAATTTCCGGGAATACGAACAGAACCGGCAATTGTGTATACAGATATTGGTAGGTTCAATGTGAAAGTTGCGATTGAAATAGACACTTTTCCCGCTTTTCCTCTCTTTAACCTGACATGACAACCGCGACAGATAACCGAGCCCGGCAAATTCATAAAGATATAATCCGTCGTCCGGCTCGATCCGATTGCCTTCAGCAACAGATTTTTCTATTTTCTTTAAATGATTATCCTGAACCCCGATCATACCCGATTTTGTTAGATTTTGCGGCCTCCAAAGGTACGACAAAATGCTATTTGGGCGACCCGCTATCTTTTTCGATATTTGTCCGCATTCAATCATGAGTCAAAAAAAGAGAGCCATAATTATCGGTGCCGGTCCCGCCGGGTTAACTGCAGCCTTTGAGTTGCTGGCCAGGACAGATATTGACGCTGTGGTTATGGAGGCTACCGGTCAGATAGGCGGTATCTCTCAAACGTTCGAATATAAGGGCAACCGGATGGATATCGGCGGGCATAGGTTTTTTTCTAAATCCGACCGCGTTTTGAACTGGTGGCTGAAAATACTGCCGATTGAACTCAGCAGTGAAGAGGGTAAGGACTTGACGATTACTTACCAAAACAGAACGAAAATGCTCCATACCGAAAGCCGGGAAAATGAGCCCAAACATCCTGATAAAGTGATGCTTGTCAGGAACCGGCTGTCGAGAATCTTCTATGGCAGAAGGTTTTATTCTTACCCCATTCGATTAGATCTCAATACCCTCCGGAATCTTGGAATGAAGCGGATATTACTCATCGGATGGTCGTATTTTTTTGCCCGGCTAAAACCAATAAAGCCGGAAAATAGTTTGGAGGCTTTTTTTATAAACCGGTTTGGTAAAGAATTGTATCACACCTTCTTTAAAGATTATACTGAAAAAGTGTGGGGAGTACCCTGCAATGAAATTAAACCGGAATGGGGGGCCCAGCGTGTGAAAGGCCTGTCGGTATCAAAAGCACTCTGGCATGCACTGAAATCGATCTTCCCGAAGGAAAGCAGCATCGATCAAAAGGGGACTGAAACCAGCCTGATTGAACGGTTCCTTTACCCAAAACTCGGACCCGGTCAGCTTTGGCAGGAGGTGGCCTTGAAAATCACTGAAATGGGAGGAGCAATCCACAATAATTGCAAAGTTTCCCGCCTCGAATGGAAAGAAGGATTGGTTACCGGGGTATGGTTCCGGAATGATCCGAACGGGGAGGAAGAATTTAAAGAGGCTGATTATGTTTTTTCTACTATGCCCGTAAAAGACCTGATATGGGGGATGGGTGCCGTGGTTCCGGAATCAGTCAGGGTTGTTGCGGATGGTTTGCAATACCGGGATTTTATCACTCTCGGACTTTTATACAGGAAAATGATGATTTGCCGGCCGGATTGCATTGGTGACAAAAGGGTTCCTGATAACTGGATCTATATCCAGGAAGCAGATGTTAAAGTTGGGAGAATCCAGGTTTTTAATAACTGGAGCCCCTTTATGGTAAATGATCAGAATACGGTGTGGCTTGGACTGGAATATTTCTGTCAGGAAGGTGACGACCTCTGGATGGCAACAGATAAAGATTTGATCCAGAAAGGCATAGCAGAACTAAAGAAAATCGGATTTTGCCATCCGGATGATTTTCTTGATGGTACGGTGGTCCGGATGCCTAAAACCTATCCGGCCTATTTTGGAACCTATGACCAGTTTGATACCATTCGCCGGTTCACCGATTCATTCGACAATCTTTTTCTATTGGGCCGCAATGGGATGCATCGGTACAACAATCAGGATCATAGCATGTTAACTGCCATGACTGCAGTTGATCTCATCTTAGAAGGAAGTACGAAAAAAGATTCAGTCTGGGCAGTCAATACAGAGGAGGAATATCATGAAGGTTTTGCAAAATAGGCCGGTTACCATACTGATTGTTTTTATTACGATGTTTATCGTCGGGGTTTATGCCGTTCTCAGGATACCCTCCACTGAAGGCTTTAATCCGACCGACGACGGGGTTATCCTGGCACAATCTTACCGGATACTAAACGGTGAAATTCCGCACCGGGATTTTATCTCCATTCGCCCTGCCGGTTCTGCAGTAATGCACATGATTCATTTTTTCTCACCCCTACCGCTTGAGATTTCTGCCAGATGGCTGGTGTTAATCGAGTACTTAATTTACTCAATATTGATAACATTTTTATTGACAGGCTCTTGGTTTAAGGGATTGCGAAAGGCCTATTATCTTTTACTAGTATCGGGGTCGGTTGTGGTGATGTTTATTCTCAATCAGAATCATTATAACCTTTTTCCATGGACCACCATTGATGGACTGTTTTGGTTCAGTTTTGCTTTATTTGCCTGGTACAAATTAAAAATCCATCCAACCGGAAAACACTTAAGATGGCAAATCCTGATACTGTTTGCTGTTACCTGTTCGCTATTATGCCGGCAGACATTTGCTTTACCAGGCGGACTGCTTGCCCTTCGAATGATCATTTGGGAAATCAGGCTAAAGCAGCAACATTGGCTAAGGGTACTCTGCAGCCTTCTGCCTGCCATGATTATCGGATTATTACCCGGATGGCTTTATGCAGTTGTATTAACTTTTACCGGCACGTGGCCTGATTTCATTCAACAGATGACCGGGCGCACCGAATTATGGGAAACCGGGATGATTCGGTTTTCGCATGCTTTCTGGCATTCGCCTGTGCTGATTTTGTTCGGGGTGGCAATCGTTTCCGGACTGATTAAGACTTGGAACACGGAATCCGGCAAGGATAATTACCGGATTGATATGATCATCATGGTTCAGAAATCAGTCAGCTTTTTTATCAAAATAGTTTTGGTTTTTGTTGTTTTCATAAAACCAGCCTTGCTTTTCACCATTTCGTTCACCTTTTTCTGGATTTTGATTCTCGATGTTTTCTTGATTTATCTGCATGATCGTCAGTTTTCAAGATGGACCCGGCCAACATTCTGGATTTTGCTTATTGCCTGGACGAGTGCCATCTCGCTTGGGGACAATGCTCCGGTTTTCGTGCTGGGCTGGCTTGCCGGGACTGCAATCTTAATGCAGATAAAGGATTTCTGGAACCGGATTTACCGGAATGTAAGGCCTTATCAGTTGATAGCCGCAGGATTATTAATCCCGTCACTTTTTGTTTTATCGCTGGTGGTTCAGCCTCGTGTGAATTACCGCGACTTGCCTGCAAAACAACTCACATGTCAGGGTGGAAATATTTTCCCGGGCCTTGCTGGTGTGAGGATCTCACCCGCTATGTCGGAATATCTGTCAGAAATTAAAAAACTTTATAATGAGTTTGGTTCTCCCCAAAGAAGGTTTGCTGTTTGGCCGAACAATGCTTTGATTTATCCGTTGCTCGGCATTAAGAATCCTTTTCTACTGGATTGGATGCAAGCTGCTGAATATGTTGGGAATGAGAAAAGGGTTATTAAATCAACCCGAAACATTCTTGAAAAGCAGGATTTAATTATTCTGGTGGAGAAGGTGAATGTTAAATGGATAGCGACAGAACGGGTGCCAGTTGACAGCCGATCGGCGGATTACCTTTATCTTCAGTTGCTTGATACTTTAGCCCGGCAGGTAAATGCAGAGAGCACCTGGTTCAAGGTATACCATACCAAATAGAAAATCCCCGTTGCTGGCGGGGATCGGTATTTTCAATAAGGAAATTTCCCTATACTTTATGCCTTGGTTCGTCGGATACTGTCAGTTTTGTGCGTCCTTTGGCACGACGGTTAGCCAAAACAGCACGTCCGCCTACAGTTGCCATTCTTTCGCGAAAGCCGTGTTTGTTCTTCCTTTTGCGGTTGTGAGGTTGAAATGTCCTTTTCATGATCGTATCGCTTTTACGTAAGTATCCCTAAAAATTGGATGGCAAAGATAAAGATTATTTAATAAAAACAAAAACCTTGAACGGTTTCATCCGATTGGGAAGTAAATTATTTTTTTGGACACGAAACACTCTTCTTCAAAATAATCAGAAACCTCCTGAACTCTGACTTTTCCCGCAAATTGACGAATCTCATCTTCAATATCCCCCCCTTTCAGGTAAATAATTCCGTTTGGAATATCGTTGAACCCGCGCGGATTGATCAGTTTTCCAACCAAAGCGACAAATTCAGGAAATGCAGTAACCGCTCTGGATATAACAAAGTCGAATTTCTGTTCAATTTCTTCTGCCCGGCACCACCGGGTCTGAATATTCTTCAGTCCGATTTCGTCAGAAACAGACTGAACAACCTTGATTTTCTTGGCAATGGAATCGACGAGGGTAAATTCAACTTCCGGGAAATAAATTGCCAGGGGAATTCCCGGGAATCCGCCGCCGGTACCTGCATCGAGTACTTTTGTTCCTGGTTTCAGTGAAACAAACCGTGCTATTGACAGGGAATGTAAAACATGATGAAGATACAGGTAATCAATATCTTTCCTTGATATCACATTGATCTTTTCATTCCACGACCGGTACAGTCCATCCAGCCGTTCAAATTGAGCGAATTGTTTCAGCGACAGGTTTTGAAAATGGGAGGCAACCGGGTTCAATTCAAACTTCTTTTGAAATGATGATGTGATACAGCAGCTCTTTGGCCCTGAACAATTGTGCTTTGACCGTACCGATAGGCAGGCTCAGGGTTTCGGCAATCTCTTCATACGAATATTCTTCAAAATACCTGAGTTGAACCAACCGGGAATATCTTGGCTTCAATTCCTTCACGATGGTCTTCAGGAATTCGGTTTTCTGTTTGTGGATCAAAACCTCCTCAGGATCGGGTGTATCCGACTGCAGCTGAACGGGGTTATCTTCATCAGCATCTCTTCCCTGGCTGTCGATGGAGATGGTTTTGGTGTGCTGCTTTCTCAGAAAGTCGATAGCGTTATTATTGGCGATCTTGAAAAGCCAGGTGCTGAAGGCGAAATCGGGCTCGTAATTGTGGATGAATTTAAAAGCTTTGCCGAAAGCTTCTATAGTCAGATCCTCAGCATCATCTTTGTTATGGGCCATCTTGAGGATCATGAAGTAAACGGAATCCCAATAGCGACTTAGCAATTGGGCAAAAGCATGCTGATCGCCACTCCGGGCTTTTTGAACCAGTGCATAGTCCTGCTTGGCTTTATTGGAAAGATCAGAAACCATTACCAGGCGAACTTATTGTTTTTCTTTAATTTGGTTTTCAGAATCAGGAAGCCCGAAATAGCTGGCATCAAGATATCGTAAATCAGGGAAAACAGCCAGATGCCTTCTTCTTTTAACCGTTTCATTGTAAGCTTGACAATCCACAGGTGCATGATCCAGCGAAACAGCAGCAGGAGAAAGAGGTACCCCGGAAATTTCCAGAATGACAATAGAACGATCAGGCTGACATAGAAATACTCACGTGAGACCATTTCGAGACCGATCAGAAAACGGTGCAGTGCATGATAATACGGGCCAGTGGTGAGATGGCGTCTTTTCTGACGAAGCCAGCTGTTCATAGTATGCATGGGCTCGGAAACCGTTATGCTGTCGGGATCAATTTCTAATGCGGTATTGGTTTTATTGGCTGTCTGGTTGACAAAAAGATCATCGTCACCTGATTGGAGATGAAGTTGGTTGGCAAATCCCTTGTTATTGAAAAACAGGGATCTCCGGTAGGCCAGATTACGGCCGACACCCATGTAAGGGATTCCGCGGATGGCAAAACTGAAGTATTGCTGTGCGATCCAAAGCGTATCCATCCGTATAAACATATTGACCAGCCCCTTTTCCTTTTCGTAGGCCCCGTAGCCTAATACAATTTCTTTTTTCGGAAGAAAATTTGATTGCATGCAACCGATCCAATTAGCACTGACCGGTCGGCAATCTGCATCGATGAATAAGAGCTGATCAAACCTGGCTGCTTTCACCCCGATGGTTTGAGCCAGTTTCTTTGCATGCGGATATGGATGTGTATGCTCTATTGTTGTAACATAGAGATGTTTATATGCTTTTTGCATGTCAGCCAAAACGGCCGATGTATCATCACTTGAACCATCATTCACAACAACAACCTGGAATTCAGGATATTCCTGTTCCAAAACAACAGGCAGGTTCTCCCTGAGGTTTTCGGCTTCATTTTTGGCACAGATGATGACAGAAACCGGATCCAGGGTCTGTTTCTCATTAACCTTACGATAACGGTGAATCCGCAAAAAGAAATAGAAATAATAGAAAATCTGGACACCCCAGGCAATTACCGCAAGTCCTGCAAGGGATAAAAACAGATAATCGGTCCAGTGGTCTAATGTAACCAGAAATAAATCTGTAAGTATCTGAATCATAGATTTTTTAAAACTTAAACAACAGGACATGACCAGTTTGGCCATCAAAGATAGTCTTAAAATACCATATCTTTGCGATTTTGCGATCGATGAATTTCCGTATAGAATCTTCAGATTCCCAGAGCAAAGCCAGGGCAGGTATTTTTACTACTGCACATGGCCATATTCCAACACCGATTTTTATGCCGGTTGGCACGGCAGCAACCGTGAAAGCTGTTCACCAGCGAGAACTTGCCGAAGATATCGATGCTCCGGTCATTCTTGCAAACACCTATCATCTTTATCTGCGGCCGGGTATGGAGGTTCTTCAGGAGGCCGGGGGAGTGCATCGCTTTATGAACTGGAACCGCACCATCCTTACCGATAGTGGCGGATACCAGGTATTCAGTATGGCTGCCAACCGTAAGCTTACCCCCGAAGGTGCCTGGTTTTCATCACATATTGATGGCTCAAGGCATCTTTTCAGCCCTGAAAAAGTGGTGGAAATTCAGAGGATGATCGGCAGCGACCTGACTATGGCTTTAGATGAATGCACTCCTTATCCGTGCGATGAAAAATATGCGAGAGAATCAATGAAACTAACCCATAGCTGGCTCTTGCGCGGGATCAAACATTTCCGTAATATGGCACCGTTATACGGGTTCGACCAGTATTTTCTTCCCATTGTACAGGGTAGTGTCAATCGCGACTTCCGGGAAAGATCAGCCAGTTTTATCGCTGAACAGGGTATGCCGGCCAATGCAATCGGTGGCCTTTCGGTTGGCGAACCTGAAGAGCTGATGTATGAGATGATCGAAGTGGTTAATGATATTTTACCCGCCGATAAGCCCAGATACCTCATGGGAGTCGGAACACCGGTCAATATCCTCGAAGCGATCAGCAGGGGGGTGGACATGTTTGATTGTGTAATGCCAACCCGGAATGGCCGCAACGGGATGCTTTTCACCCGGAATGGTATACTGAATATGAAAAACGAGAAATGGAAGTTCGATTTCTCACCCATCGATCCGGATGGATACTCCTATGTGGACCAATATTATTCGAAAGCCTATCTGCGGCATCTGATAATTTCCGGTGAGAGGCTGGGAGCACAGATTGCCAGTATACATAACCTGGCCTTTTACCTATGGCTCGTGCGTGAGGCCAGAAGCCACCTGCTGAAGGGTGAATTCACCGAATGGAAAACAAAAATACTACCGGCTCTTGGCAGCCGTTTATAAATGGTGCTGAAGCGTCTTGATATCTATATCATCCGTAAGTTCCTGGGAACCTTTTTCCTGGCGATCGGACTGATTATTCTGGTGGCAGTTGTTTTTGATTTTTCGGAAAAAGTAGATGATTTTATCAATCATAAAGCACCTTTGAGTGAAATCCTTTTACGATATTATCTCAATTTTATTCCCTTCTTTTCCAACCTGTTCAGCTATCTGTTTGTTTTCGTGTCGGTAATTTTCTTTACCTCAAAAATGTCTGTCCACAGTGAAATCACGGCGATTTTGTCTACCGGGGTAAGTTATCGCCGATTGATGGTTCCTTATATGGTTTCAGCTTTTTTTATTGCAGGGCTAAGTTTTTTACTTTCGAATTATTTCATACCGTATACCAGCATCAGCCGTCTGGAATTCGAGGCCAAATATCTCGACAAGGCATATGGGTCACCAGAACGGGATATCCACAAACAAATCGACGAAGGAGTTTTTATTTATGTCGAGAATTTTGCCCGCCGCAATAACTTTGGTCTCAAGTTCTCTATCGAGAAATTTGAAAAAGGGATTTTAAAATCAAAACTGATGGCTGAATCGATTCGTTATGACTCCATCAATAAAACCTGGAAAATTCAGAATTACTGGATCCGTAACATCGATGGTATAAAAGAAACCATAACCAGCGGTGTTTCCATTGATTCCGCGCTTAACCTTTCGCCCGATGAATTCAACCGGAATGCCAATGTAGTGGAAGCCATGACTACCCCGCAGTTGAAAAAATTCATCAAGCGTGAATTATCGAGAGGGCATGGAGATGTCTATTATGAGATCGAGCGGGATAATCGGTTTGCCGGGCCGTTTGCGGTTTTTATTCTGACCATCATCGGAGTATCACTTTCAAGCCGGAAAATTCGCGGGGGTATCGGGATGCATATCGGCTTCGGTATAGCTCTCAGTTTTTCATACATCCTGTTCATGCAAATTTCCAAGGAATTTGCGAATGCAGGTGATCTTTCACCCTGGCTGGCTGTTTGGCTTCCCAATTTCGTGTATGCAGCGATTGCAGTGGTTTTATACAAACTGGCTCCTAAGTAGATCCTGCTATTGATCAGTTCTGTACTTTTTCTCGAGAAAGCGGGATAGCAGCCAGAAACTCCAGATGAGAACTATTCCTCCCACCAGAACCCACACCAAAGTTCCGGAAAGATTCAGGGCGGGGAAATGAATATTGATGTTAAAACCTGTAAACCAGGAATTTATTTCATATAACATTTTTTCAAAAAGCGATAATCCTGAACCTGATTTAATTGGTTCTTTTGGTCCCCATAATAAAAGAACAATGAAACAGGAAAGAATAAACCCCGGGATTCCCCATTTCAACCAAATAGGAGGGGTATAGGGCTTGACCTTTTTTACAGCAGTAATGAGGCTGATACGGTTCATTACTTCATCCATGAAACCTTCCGGTACCTGAACCGGCTCTTCTGACCGGATCACGGCGGACAGGAAATCGTCGTGAAGATCTTCTACTGAAATCATTTTGTTTGCCATACATGGATCTCCTCTTTTAAAACTGACTTGATCTGTTCGTGCATTTTCTGCCTGGCACGGAATAACTTAACTTTTACGTTGCTCTGGCTAAGGCCGGTCATCCCGGCCAGCTCTTCAATGGAACACTCTTCCCGGTAAAACTGTTCAGCCAGGAAGATCTCGTCCGGATTAAGTACCTCATATGCACCTTTAAGTAACTTTCGTATATCCTCAAGGTCGAGATGACTGATTGCTTCGTTGTCATTCCCTAAGTCGTTCCAGACAGCATCTTCAGGCTCAAAACCTGTAGTGAACCGATCTTTCCGGATTTTGCTGATACAGGTATTATAAATGATACGGTAAAACCAGGTGGAGAAAGCGGAGTCAAGCTTGAACCCTGGCAATGCCTCATAGGCTTTGATAAAAGCCTCCTGTGCAGAGTCGCTTGCTTCTTCTTTGTTCCTCAGTATTTTGTAACAGAGGTTATAAGCTTTGTCTCCGTATTTCTCAACAAGGAATGCAAAGTAACTCTTTTCACCCCGGAGAACCATCCGGATACAATCGGTATCATTTATTGCATGCATTCGTTATTTAGACGCAAGAAAGTAAAATCAGGTTACAAAGTTGTAACCGAATTCTGCAGGGTGCGTCAAAAGAGTAAATTAAACATAAATAAAATGGAAGTAGCATTCGTATTTGTAGCATTTATCGTCTCTCTTTTCGGTGTTTTCTACCTGTTTATCACTACGAGAAACCGCGAAAGGATGGCGATGATTGAAAAGGGTGTCGATCCGGCCCTGTTTTCAGCAATCCGTGAACCAAGATCCTTAAAGGGCAGCAACCGTGGATCGGGAGTGAAATTTACCCTGAAATCCGGTATGCTGATCATTGGAATGGGCATTGGATGTGTGATCTCAGTATTATTTAATGGTCTGATCCACCAGCCGGTTTATTCGTTGTTGGTAATTGGCATCATTTTTATCTGCGGGGGCTCAGGCCTGGTGGCCGGTTTTTATATGGGCCGCAACCTGGAAAAGAAGGATGTCAAAGAGTAACCGGTTCTGATAAGGAATGTTGAAAACCGCAATGGCTTACCCATTGCGGTTTTTCATTTAACATCTTTTAACAACCCCAGGATTTAAACCTAAACCGTTTATCTTTATCCAAAAGCTAAATCTTAAACTCAAACGTGGAAATCAGAATTGAAAACCTAAACAAGATTTACAAGGGAGGCAATAAGGCCCTTTCGGATATTAACCTCGTGATCGATGACGGCATGTTCGGATTATTAGGACCCAACGGAGCCGGTAAATCAACGCTGATGCGGATACTCGTTACTTTGATGAAGCCCAGCTCTGGCAAGGTGCTGGTAAATGGAATGGATTTGCAGAAAAATCGTAAACAGGTCAGGACGCTGCTGGGGTATCTGCCCCAGGATTTCCGGTTCTTTGCCAAATACCGTACCTGGGAGTTCCTCGATTATTCAGCCCGGCTGGCTGGATTAAAGAATCGTTCCATCCGGAACAAAGAGGTGGAGCGGATGCTTGAGCAGGTGGGCCTGTTTGAAGCGCGCGACCGGAGCGCCAGTAAGCTGTCGGGTGGTATGAAAAGGCGCCTCGGGATAGCCCAGGCACTGATTGGAGATCCGAAAATCGTGATCGTGGATGAGCCAACTACCGGTCTGGATCCGGATGAACGAATCAGGTTCAGGAACCTTCTTTCAAAAATGACCGAAAAAGAGATGATCATTATTCTTTCGACCCATATTGTCGGGGATATCTCCAGCACCTGCCGCAGCATGGCTTTGCTTGAAAAGGGCAAACTGGTTTTTGAGGGACCTCCTGATAACCTGGTGGCCCAGGCACGCGGACATGTTTTCCAGATGTCTGTTTCAAACCGGGAGTTTGAAGATGTTAAAGAGAAGTATAATGTGATTTCCACTATTCCTTCCATCAACGGTTGGGATATTCAGGTGGTGGCTGAGCATACAGGTAATTATCCTTCAGTTCCGATTGAACCAAACCTGGAACATGCGTATGTCTATTTTATGGAACTGGTATTGAATGAACCGCAAGAAAAGTATTGATTATGAAAACTATCAGAACTATCGGAACGATTGCCTGGTTTGAAATGCTGATCCTTTTCAGAAGCTGGTTCTTCAGAATATTCGGCGGTTTGATCCTCCTGGTCCTTTTTGGAATAAACTTCAATATTCTCAATGATAATGGCGGCAACTGGGCAGTTAAAGGTATTCCGGCCAATATTCCCTATTTCAACATCCTCATACTGAGTCTTACACAGGCTTTTATTGCCATGTTTCTGGCACTGGATTTCCTGAAAAGAGATAAAAAACTGGATACTTCAGAAGTTATTTTTACCCGTTCGATGACCAACTGGGCCTACGTTTGGGGAAAAACCATCGGAATTCTTACGGTATTCATGGTATTGAATATTCTGGTCCTCATCCTGGCCCTGATCATTAATCTGGTAATGGGCGACCTGACTGTCAATTGGATGGCTTACCTCTATTATCCGCTGATCATCAGTTTGCCTTCACTGATCTTCATTCTGGGGCTCTCCTTTATGGTGATGTCCGTTTTTAAAAATCAGGCTATTGCATTGGTAATCCTTCTTGGATATACCGGAATGGTAATGTTTTTTGGCAAGGATAAGTTCGACTTTATATTTGATTTCATGGGTTTCCGTTTGCCTTTGGTTCATTCGGATATGATTGGTTTTGGATTTGAGGGGAAACTGCTGATACAGAGGGGGATTTATTTCCTGTTGGGCCTTTCCTTTATTTCGGGAAGTATCCTGTTGATGAAAAGATTGCCTCAATCCAAACTTCATACATCAGTGACCTGGGTAATGACGATCATTCTTGCGGTAGCCGGTGTCAGCGGGATTATAGCTTATACGGGAAGCACAGTCCGGGATTTGCATTTCAGAACGGCGATGATTGCTCTGGATGATACAAATTATAAGGCACCTGCATTAAATCTCGATGCCTGCAACCTGTTAATCAAACACCATGGGCGAACCATAAGTGTAACTGCAAAAATGACACTTAGCAACCAAACCCATGAGAGCATTTCCAAAACTGTTTTCTCACTGAATCCCGGATTGACCCTGGAGGAACTGATGATAAGCGGTGCGAAAACAACTTTCGAAAGGAAGGATCATCTGGTATTTGTAACCTTGCCTGCTGAACTTGCAGCAGGGCAGGGCATCCAGGCTGAGTTTGTTTATAAAGGATCTATTGATGAGCGTGTATGCAATTTGGATATTAAAGAAGAACAGGCTGCCGAAAAATGGGGGCCGGATTTTCTGATTTCAATTCGTAAACGTTTTGCGATTCTGGAACCGGAATATGTATTGCTTACACCCGAATCTGCCTGGTATCCGCGGCCGGGTGTCCTTCATGGATCTACTATTTCCATCCTGCCAACCTGGAACTTCACCAAGTTTACGGCCACGGTAGACACTAAAAACGGACTTCAGCCGATCATGCAGGGTAAAATTGAGAATGCAGGAAATAGCTGGGTTTTCACTCCGGAAAACCCGCTGCCAGGAATGACTCTCATTATCGGTCCCTATAAACCCATGACTTTAACTGCCGACGGAGTTGATTTTGAGTTGAATGTGATTAAAAACCATGATTATTTCAGTGCTGTACTCGATTCGATCTCTGATACCCTGCCCAAGTTTGTGGGCGACATGAAACAGGATCTTGAACGCAGGCTTGGATTAAAATATGCCTACCCGAGGTTGCGTCTGATTGAAGTTCCCGTTCAGTTTTATGCCTACTCCAGATTATGGGTAAAACATCGTGACTTTCTCCAGCCAGAAATGATCCTGTTTCCTGAAATGGGAAGTATGTTAACCCGGGCGGGTTTCGGGCAGGAATTGAGGCAAACGGTAAAGAGGAGCAAACAAAATGAGGAGTCGCTCACTGAAAAAGAGATTCAGCTGCGTGTTCTCCGGAATTTTATTTCCGATAATTTCATGCCTGGAAGCTCCGATAATCGAATACGGTTGAATATGGGAGGTCAGGTAACTTTGGTTGATACAGATAAGAAATTCTCGCTTTTTCCTAATTTTTTTACTTTCGTCAATCACCTTGGATCAGATCAGTATCCTATACTGAATACGGCCATCGAAGCTTATCTGAGCAATACCGGTGATCCACAGATGTATGGATTTGGAATGGGTACGAGCGGATTAAGCCCTGTAGAACAGGCAAATATGGAGCTGCAGAAAAAATCTTTTAAAAAGCTTCTGAGTACCGAGATGGATAATCTCGCACTCAGGCAGGTTATCGATTCAAAAGGGAAATATTTCTTTACCTACCTGGAAGCGGTTGCCGGGTCTGTAGATTTTATGCCTTTCATACTGGACGAGATTTCAAAGACCTGCTATCAGACCATTGATTTTGTAAGATTTGCCGATGATTTTAAAAACAAATTCGGATTTAACGCTGATTCCCTGGCTGCCAAATGGTATGTAAATGATCAGTTGCCGGGTTATCTTATTGGACATGTTCGTGTTATTGAAGTTCAACAGGATGATCGCACCCGGTATCAGTTGCTGTTTGATGTTTCCAATCCATCCAGAGAGAGCGGTCTTTTGCAGATCACCCTCCGTGCCGGTGGCCGGGGTGGTATGGGTGGAGGCCGCGGTGCCGGAGGGGGAGGCGGAATGAGAGGTGGGGCTAGTTTTGCCCTTGCAGGAAGAAATGCGGCTACGGACAAATTCCTGGTTATTCCTGCAGGCCAGGCATTACAGGTGGGTTATGTGCTGGATGAGCAGCCGCGCGCCATGTCGGTTAATACTATGATATCCACTAATCTGCCGAACAATATCAGCTATCCGTTTCCAAAACTTGAACAGATTAAAGGCTTTGAACCTATTGAAGGCCAGAAGTCCATAACCCTTATATTAACCATGAGTGAGCCGGGTGAGATTGTTGTTGATAATGAGGACATCGGATTTTCAACAATGGGTGCGGCAACGGTTAGCCGAATGGTTAAATGGTTAAGGATTAATAAGAAAAATCCGGATGTGCCCTATGAAAGCATGCGTACCTGGCGGCCCCCGACATTCTGGACCCCGATTATTCAATCAGGATTCTATGGCGATTTTGTAAGATCTGCCGTTTATATTAAATCAGGGGAAGGGGATCTTTCCGTGGAATGGCGGACCTTAATACAAAAGCCTGGCTTTTATGATGTTTATACCTACGTTAACCCGAATATTGCCCGAATGGGAATAAGGATGGGCGGAGGAGGCGGTCAGCGTCCCCAGGGTGGTGGTCAGGGCGGAATGCCTGAGATTTCCGATGAATACCATTTTACCGTTTTTCATTCGGAAGGCAAGGAGGATGTAACCGTCGCCCTTAAAACGGCCGAAACCGGATGGAACCGGTTGGGATCATTTTATTTTGCCGCAGATACCGCAAAAGTAACGATGAACGATAAAAATACCGGCCGTACTGTTGTTGCAGACGCCGTAAAATGGGTGAAACAACAGTAGGGACGCATAATTGCGTCCTGGCAGTAGGCAGTGGGCAAAATGAAGTTTATAGTTTGAAGTTTGAAACAACCTTAATAATTATGAATAAGAAAGCAGTTTTATTTGCCCTTTTATTTGGCCTGGCATTCTCAGGATCTTTATGGGCGCAGCAACTGGTTAAGTTGCAGGATGCATTGCTGATCGCATCAAAAAATAGTCCGGATATCAAAATAGTACAGTTAAACCTGGTACAAACACAGCAATTGCTAATGGCTACGGAAGCTTCATATAAAGCAAATTTCAGGGTCAATTTAAATCCGATCACCTATAGTAACGACCGGGTTTTCTATGCTCTTGACAATCAGTTCTATACTACCAAGAATTTGAAAAGTTCGGGTAATTTTAATATTTCCCAGAGGCTCCCATGGACCGATGGAACTGTCTCTTTGACGAATACATTATTTTGGCAGCAAAGCAGTATTGAGAAGTACGCAAACACCACAAGTAAATTCAATAATAATGTCAGATTGCAGTTTGACCAGCCCCTGTTTACCTATAATCGTATGAAGCTGGAATTGAATTCGTTGCAATTGTCATTTGAGAATTCCCAACTCAGTTATAACATCCAGATGCTCCAGTTGGAACGATCAGTTACTCAGCAGTTTTATGCCGTTTACAACCAGCAGATGCGACTGCAGATCACGCTGGAGGAATATAATAATCAGAAAACCAATTATGAGATTATAAAGAATAAGGTTGAAGGAGGTTTGTCGAGACTCGAAGAGCTTTACCAGGCTGAGTTAAACCTGGCTTCCAGTAAATCATCCTGGGAAAATACTAAGGTTTCGCTGGATAATGCTAAGGATAATTTCAAGATACTGATTGGCATGGATATTTTCAACGAAGTGAATGTGCTGGCTGATCCGGTCGTTGATTCGGTGCCGGTTGATCTTGATCAGGCCATCAAATTTGCCCTGGAAAACCGGATGGAATTGAGGCAACGGCAGATCAGCATTGAAAATGCCAAATCCAGCCTGACTCAAACCATGGCCTTCAATGAATTTGCCGGAAACCTTTCTCTTTCGGTAGGCCTCCTCGGGGATAATGAGAATTTTGGACATATTTTTACGGCTCCGACTGATAATGAACAAATTGCTTTGAGTTTGCAAATTCCGATCTTCGACTGGGGTGAACGCAAAGCCAGGATCAAAGCTTCACAAACGGGTATTGAAACTCAGCAGATAAACTATGATGATCAACGAAATACGATTATCCAGACTGTGAGACAAACCTACCGGAATCTGCAAAACCTGTTGAACCAGATTACCATTGCCGGGCAAAACGTGCGCAATGCACAGCTTACTTACGATATCAATAATGAGCGTTATATAAACGGCGATTTAACCGGTATGGACCTTAACCTTTTCCAGAATCAGCTTTCTTCCAAGAAACTTGATCTGATTAATGCTCAGATCAATTATAAGCTCGAAATTCTTAATATGAAAATTCAAACCTTATATGATTGGGAAACCAAAACATCCATAGTACCAACCGAATTTAAAAAAAATAAACTGATATGAAATCCCACCGAAACTCCCTGATTACCTTCCTGTTTTCCGGATTCGCCATACTAGCGGTTAACGGTTGTAAGAACCAGCAAACGGATGCTGAAACTGAAATCGCTGTACCAGTGTCTGTGCTTGACATCCGGCCTTCTTCAATTGAAGAATTTATTGAGACCAACGGAACCGTTTATCCTACGCGTGAGGTTGAGTTAAAATCCGAGATGTCCGGGAAGTATCTGTTGCAGAACAATCCACGCACCGGACGGCCCTGGTCGCTGGGCGACAGGGTTTCTACCGGCAACGTAATTGTTAAGTTTGAAGATGCAGAATATGTTAATGGTATTCAGATTGATTCAAAAAAGCTCAATCTCGATGTATCCGAGAATGAATATGAAAAACAAAAATCTCTCTATGATAAAGGGGGCGCCACACTTCGTGAGCTCAAAACATCTGAGTCAACGTTAATAAACGCCAGGTATACCCATGCTGCAGCCGAGTTGCAAATGGCTAAGATGGTGGTAAAGGCCCCATTCGACGGTGTGATCGTCGACCTGCCATTTTACACTTCCGGTAATAAACTGACTACCGGGCAATCTCTGGTCAAGATAATGGATTACAGGAAATTGTACATGGAATTTCAACTGCCGGAGAAGGATCTGATACATATATCTGTAAACCAGAAGGTAAGAGTACTTAATTATGCCTTGCCTGATGACACATTGTATGGGTTGATCAGTCAGCTGTCTCCCGCTATCAGCCCGGATACCCGGAATTTCAAAGGGTCCCTGACCATCCTCAACGATGATCTGAAATTGCGGCCGGGAAGTTATATCAAGGCAGAAATTATTACTCAGAAAAAAGACAGTACTATCGTAATTCCAAAAAGTATTATCGTTTCACGCCAGCGTGGAAAAACCGTTTTCGTTATCGATCAGAATACTGCAATGGAAAGGGTAATAACGACTGGTTTGGAGAATCCCGATTCGGTTGAGGTTATTAAAGGTTTGCAGAAAAATGAGCGGGTTGTGATTGAAGGTTTTGAAACCCTCGGAAACCGTTCAAAAGTTAAAATCGTCCGTTAGTCGGGCATATCCTAATTATCATGAGAAAGATTACCGAGTTTTCAGTCAGATACCCGGTCACAGTTACCATGTTTATCCTGGCAGTAGTTCTGCTGGGATACATTTCCTTTGGTAAATTGGGTACGGATCTGTTTCCGAAGCTGAACAATCCGAGGATCTATGTGGAGATCAAGGCGGGTGAGCGTCCTCCTGAAGAGGTTGAGAAATTGTTTGTGGATCCGATCGAATCTGTATGTATC
Source organism: Porphyromonadaceae bacterium (assembly GCA_007280905.1). Classification (GTDB taxonomy): domain Bacteria; phylum Bacteroidota; class Bacteroidia; order Bacteroidales; family UBA12481; genus UBA12481. The sequence continues at coordinate 82,519 of QYQM01000054.1, forward strand.
AGGCAAAGCCAGGTTACCGGAGTTACCTCTGTGACCCGGGTTGGTACCTCACAGATCACAGTTGAATATGCCTGGAACAAGGATATGGACGATGCCTTTCTGGAACTTCAGAAATCTCTCGGCACTTATTCCCAGAATACTGATATCACCTCACTTACGATAACCCAGCATGATCCGAATCAATCGCCGGTTATGCTCGTGGCTATGCGCCATGAAACAATGGTCGACATGGATGAACTCCGGCAGATTGGTGAAAACTATCTCCGCAATGAGCTGGTCAGGCTCGAGGGTGTTGCCGATGTTCAGATGGAAGGCCAGGAACAGAAAGAGGTTCTGATCAGTACGAACCCTTATCTGCTTAATGCATTTGGGATTACAACCGCCGAGATTACTTCTCAGATTACCAATTATAACCGGAATGTTTCAGGGGGATCCATCGTTGAGATGGGCACTCAGTATGTAATTAAAGGAGTTAGCGTTTTCGAGAATCTCAACGATATTTCACAGCTTATCGTTGGATTTAAACAGGCCACCGCTGTTACAACCGGAACAACTACTACATCGGCTGCCGGAACCCGGGTTCCTGTTTTTCTGCAAGACGTAGCAAAAGTTGAATTCAAAAATAAGGAACCGGATAATATTGTCAGGGTTAACGGAGAACGCGCGATCGGCCTGGCTATTTTTAAAGAGCCTGGTTTTAATACGGTAAAAGCAGTTGAACAACTCAAAGAGGAGTTTGTAAAACTCCAGAAATCACTGCCGGGATACACCTTCGATATAATCCAGGATCAGGGGACCTTTATATCAACCGCAATCAATGAAGTGGAATCCACTGCTTTACTTGGGATTGCTCTGGCTGTCTTTATCCTGTTCGTTTTCCTTCGCAGGATCGGTACAACCCTGATTGCCAGCGTTGCCATTCCTATTTCCATTATTGCAACCTTCAATCTGATGTATTTTAATGGATTGACTTTAAATATAATGACCCTTGGAGGACTTGCCCTTGGGGCAGGAATGCTGGTGGATAATGCCATTGTGGTTCTTGAGAATATTTTCAGGAACCTGGAGCGGGGTATGACCATCAAAGAGGCGGCGATAACCGGAACTTCGCAGGTTGGCGGAGCCATTACTGCTTCTACTTTAACCACCATCGTGGTATTTCTTCCGATCGTTTATCTCCATGGAGCATCCGGCGAATTGTTTAAAGACCAGGCCTGGACAGTTGCGTTTTCACTGATGTGTTCATTGGTAGTTGCCATATTGGTTATCCCGATGTTGTTTGCACGGTTCATAAAGCCGGTGAGTGCAGCCAAGCAGGTAAAAGCTATCGGCTTTACATGGTATCCGGCTGTTCTGGATAAATTTTTACAGTTCAAATGGTTGATTATTCCCATCTCACTGATTCTTATGGGTGTGGCAGCCATGCTGATCAAACCGATCGGCAGCGAATTCATGCCGAGAACCGAAGCTAAAGAATTTACTATTGAAGTAAGGTTACCCGAGGGTACCCAGTTGGTTCGTACGGATCAGGCTGTAAAAACGCTTGAAGAGATGATCCGCGAATTGCTGGGGAAGGATCTAAAAAATCTGTACGCCAGGGTTGGCCCTTCCGCTGGTGCTTCTACCGATAAATCCATTTTTGAAAATGAAAATACAGCTTCCATAAAGATTTCCCTCACATTGAAGGCACATCGGAGCAGTGATGTTTTACTGGCTGACCTTGGAAAACTTTTCGCTTCAATGCCTGAGATTGAATTCAGCTTTGTGCAGGATGAAACCGCCCTTCAGGCTACTCTCGGAACCGATGAGGCACCGGTATTGGTTGAGGTCGTTGGTAAGGACTTCGACCAGATTGAACGCCTGACCGGTGAAGTGGAAACAATCATGCAGGGGAATACCGATCTGTTTAATATCGAATCGTCCATACAGCCCGGAGCACCGGAAGTGGAACTGGTTATCGACCGTTACCGCGCCGGAATGTACAACATAACCATCGATCAGATAACCAGTCAGGTTACTCAATTATTGACGGGTACTTCAGCCGGTAAGTTTGATTACAAAGGTGAGATGACGGAAATCCGCCTGAAATTGCCGGATGTGGATGTTAGTCAGTTGCAGGATATCGCACTGAAAGTGGGATCCAATACCATCAGGCTCGGTGATGTTGCCAATATCCGTGAAGTCACAGCTCCAAAGGAAATCCTGCGTACTAACCAGAACCGGGTCGGTCAGATTTCCGCACAGCTGAAAAAGGGTAAACCTGTTGATCAGGTAATCAAGAATCTTGATCAGAATCTTAAGAAGGTTGTTCTGCCTCCGGGATACACCATTCGCCAGGCCGGGGAGGAGCTGAAGCGCAAGGAGTCGATGAAAAACCTCGGTTTTGCATTGATCCTGTCGCTGGTTCTGGTTTATATGGTACTCGCCTCACAATTCGAATCTTTGGTTCATCCATTCACCATCATGCTCACTATCCCGCTTGCGGGAGTTGGAACCGTGCTCCTCTTCTTTTTCCTGGGGATGTCTTTTAACATGATGGCTTATATCGGCATCATAATGCTGGCGGGAATTGCGGTAAATAATGCCATAATCCTGGTGGATGCTATTAATCATCTGAGATTGAATGGATTGAACAGGCATGATGCTATTTTACAGGCAGGTCTCCAAAGGATCAGACCGATCCTGATGACCAGTCTGACTACTATTTTGGGATTATTGCCGATGACGATCGGGTTTGGACAAAGTGTTTCGCTGAGAGCGCCGATGGCTCTTGCCGTGATTGGCGGTTTGGTAACCAGCACTCTCCTTACCCTGATAGTGATTCCTTGCTTTTATGATGTCCTCGACCGACTGACTTCAGGGAAAAAATATTCCAACGCACCAATTAGCTAAGGAGAAAACCAGATGAGGATGATTGTAACACGGAAGGTTCTGATCTCGATGATTTTTCTCGGGCTAACGATACTTGGAATAGTATCTTACCGTCAGCTAAAGATCGAACTCTTCCCGAATGCAGAGATGCCGTACCTTGTGGTGCAGGTGTTCTCCCAGACTGAGGTTGACCCCGGCTACATGGAAAAGCAGGCTGTGATCCCGCTGGAAGGCGCAGTGGGCGGACTTCCCGGAATCAAGGAGCTTACTTCCACCGCATCGCAGCGAAGAGGAACCATTACTGTTGCTTATGAGCCCAAAACGAACCTGAAATATGCCCAGCTCAAATTGCAGGAACGGATAGATGAAGTGAAGGCCACTTTGCCAACCGAATTCACCGTCACGGTTCTGAAAGTTGATTTGCAGCAGGCAGCAAACCAGGTTATGGCTTTGGAAGTCAGGGGATCAGGAGGGGCAAATCGCATTCGCCAGATTACTGACGAGAAAATAACGCCGCGACTTGAAAATGTTGATGGAATTGCCGGTGTTACTGTATTCGGAGGGCAGGAGAAAACCCTTGAAATTACCCTCAACAAGGATGCCTGTGAAGCCTATGGCATCACTCCTTTTCAGGTGCGGAATGCAATTGCTCAGAATGGCCGCGACCGGACCTTTGCAGGCCGCGCCTTCTCTGGAAACAAAATGTATTTCGTCCATGTTACGGCCGAATATGTTGATACCCGTGAAATTGAGAATATCGTTATAAAAGAAGCAGGCCCGGTTCTCCTTCGTGATGTGGCTTCAGTTTATTTCGGGGTTAAGGAAAAAACTTCCTACGCCCGTGTGAACGGTTTGGAATCAGTCACCATGAACCTCGTTGCCGATTCTCAGGTTAATATAATCGATATTTCGCATTCGGTGAAAACATTGGTCGACCAGCTGAATAAGGAGTTCGGACCCCTGGAGGTTGAAATCAAGATTCAGGAGAACATGGCTGAAACCATGGAGAAAAACATCGATTCAATCATCAACCTGGCGATTACGGGCGGCTTGCTGGCCATTTTCATTCTATGGATATTCCTGAAAAATGTCAGGCTCGTTTTATCTATTGCACTGGCGATACCGGTATCGGTTTATATCGCCTTTAACTTTTTCTATGCTGCCGGATTAACCCTTAACAGCCTTACCCTGGTTGGTATGGCTCTGGCAATCGGCATGCTGGTGGATAATAGTGTGGTGGTGCTCGAAAACGTATACAGGCATGCGTCGAAGGGGGAATTGCCTGATATTGCGGTTACCCATGGTACCACTGAGGTATGGCGTTCAATCGTGGCGTCGACCCTGACTACCGTGACCGTCTTCCTGCCGTTTCTTTTTGCGGACAATTTCGCGATCAGGATGTTGGGTACCAATATTGGAATATCGATCATTTCCACCCTATTGGTTTCAATGATGGTGGCATTGCTCTTAATTCCGATGCTTACCCATCTTACCCTGGTACGCCAACCGCACAAGGGCCCTCAGATTTTTGAAAAAATTTCCTTGCATAAGCGATTGATTCAGATTTATTTGCTGATTCTAAAGACCAGTATTCGCAATCCTGCAGTTACCATTATCGGTGCCATGGTAATCTTCTTTGTCACCTTGTTTGCCGCACTGGCACTTTCCAATAACTCCCTGAAGGAAGCACAAACCCGGGAGTTAAGGATTGCTATAACCATGCCCCAGGGAACAACGCTGGATGCAACTGACCTTGCTGTGAGAACAATCGAAGAGCGGTTGATGGATCTTGCCGAAAAGGAGGATATTGTAACCTCTACACAAGAGGCCCAGGCAACAGTGAGTATTAAATTGGTTGAAGATTTCGAAAAGATCAAGGACCGCAAGCTTCCTGAGATTAAATCCGATATCGAGAACAGGATCAAGAACATCCCCCAGGTTACTTATGAGTTTCAACAGTTCTCCTCGAGTTCCGGTTTCTCCGGCGGAGGGGTCGGGCTGTCGCTTATAA
>QYQM01000136.1 GCA_007280905.1 Porphyromonadaceae bacterium
AACGATGAACGGGTCGCGTTCACGATAGGCTTCCATGAAGTTGTTGGAGGAAGTCTTATTCCAGATATGGAAAATCAGCTTCTGATCCTGTTCGACAATCGTGAGTTCCGGAGCATCCGGACCATCGACAACCTGGAAGCAGTTTTCAAAAAGACGCTGGGCTTTTTCATCGCTCTGCAGCATTTTGTCGACTGATGCCAAAAGGTATCCTTCGTAGGATCGGGCCCAAACAGCACCTACCGTAATATCATTAACAGCACCGGGCTCAAGTACAAATGGTCCGGATGACTGAACAAAACGACGGTCGGCAGGTTCATTTCCAGCTGTCTCTTCAGTCCAGATCGGCTGCGGGATTCCGCCCTGTCCCCAACCGCAAGGGTCAGTTTCACGGGGGAACATAAAGTCAGCAATCGGACCGGTACCGCCGCTGCTCGGGTGACCATTTCCGCCGTAGCGCATTCTTTCATTATCCCTCCAGTATCCACGAAGATACTGATAATGTTCAGGGGCGGAACCCGGGTCTCCCTGATTTCCTCCTCCATTAGTATAATATACGAACCGGCGCATGCCCCAGCGTTCATTGTCGACAATACCGTCGTCGAAGTTTAATCCGTTGATGTTACCGTTCAGGATACAGTCGTTGCAGATCAGGTTATACTGGGCATCATAACTGGTACAGTCGTCTTTACCGTTCGGATCCTGGTAAGGGCCTTCAAAAAAGTCCAAACCAATTGCTGGTGCGTTAGCACCGTAAGCATAGGCTTCACCGGTTCCATCCACGGCATCACCGTTATAGATATAACCAATTCCTTTAGTAACATGACAGCCGGTATAATCATCATATGCATATCCAAGGTCAGCATCAGCATAGACCCCAAAATAGGTTTCTATCAATGTATAGGTTGACCGGTTGATCAGGGCATAGTTGTAGAAACTCATGTCGTTCATGGCATCGTTCGTTGAGAACTGGAATGCCTGTCCACGTATTTCCATCCCGATAGCTTCACCACTTGGATCCGCATGGATATTACCGCGGTCGTTATAAACCCACCAGGCGGTTCCGTCGCCATACAGGCGCGGACGCCTCAGTTCACGGGTAGTACCGCACGGAAGGATACCATCGAGGTCATAGAATGGATAATCACCATCAGCAGGGTTATAAAAACCATCATCGTTGTTGTCCCAGAACGGAGCCAGATAAAAATCATATCCACCGGCGGCATCGGCATGTGCCGGCCAGTCGAGAATAATCTGCGGTATCGAATATCCCTTGAATTCAAAGTCCCTTTCATCAGCAGGAGTACCATACCATTCGCGGAAAGCTTCAACCTGGTAACGGGTAATCTGAAAAGCCCGGTCATACTGATAGCAAACTTCCACATCGGTGGTACCGCGCTGCTCGCCCGACATGATCAATGGTCCGGGCCAGAAGTTACGGGCTCCTTTATACTTGATGGCGGTCAGTTTTAACTGTCCGTTTACATCGGTTCCCCCGATCCAGATACCCCCGGAATAAATGGATGTTTTACCTGAACCTTTAGGGACTTCATAACCTGATGCGCCTCCACTCATATCGGTCCAAAGAAGCCCATCCATATGAATAAAGGTCCGGATATTGTTCAGGGAAATCTCGGTAATGGTTTTACCAGGCTGGCAAGCAGCAGCAAAACCCTTTACGTCCTTATTAGCCGGTTCAGAAGTCTGAGTACCGCGGTATCTTTCAGCAAATGAATTGTTTGCAAGAAAAATACCCAGAATTGTAATCAGAAAATATTTTAACACTTTTGTCATCGTTTTGATCTGTTAAGGTTAAACCGGTTAGAAGTTCAGGTATAATCCAATTCGCAGGATCCGAGGTGCCATGTAACCTGCATTATTCAGTAATCGCATCTGGTAGTACATTTTGTAAGCTTCACTTCCCGTATTTCCCGTACTTCCCAAACCATAACCAATCAATTCTTTATTGTTACCATAAGCATTGATCTGCTGTTGCATTTTAGGTGAAGCCAGGTAACCATCGTCCATTGGATCACCTGTAGCGGAATAAACACCTGATACGTTTTTAGTATTCAGCAGGTTGTCCACATCCAAATACACATTCAGCACGATGTTTTTCCGGCTCTGCTCACCGCTCTTCTTAACGGTCAGGTTGAAATCTTTGTCAACACGCATCTTGATGATGGTAGTCCAGGGCAGACGTGATCCGTTCATTGAACCTTTCAAACCCGGTTCGCCCACACCCAATGTACGGGAGAAAGGATAACCCGAGCCCGAAATTACCGTAAAGTTAGCACCTGAGTTTGAAAGGATGTCATTACCAAACAATTTCGGACCATTATAATCTTTACCATCAGTGAAACGGTAATCAAGGCTAAGATTAATTTTATGACGTTGATCCCAGTTTGTTGGAGCCAGAATTCTAAGGTTTGGCTGGTTGGTACGCAGCAAGGCCAACATTTGGCCAGGACTTGAACCTGTAGCAGAAGAGAAGCCAAGGGTGTAATTAACCCGTAAAGCAATATTACCGGATCTTCTCAGATCGTATGAAACGGACAATCCTTTGGAGGTCCCGAAGTCAATATTACCGGTAGTAAAATAATCAACCGGATAGGCACCTAAAACTCTGATTGCTTGTGCCATATCACGTTGTTCACGATAATAGGCAGCAATCTTTAGTGAGGATGTATTGGTTAACTTCTGCTGGAATCCCAATTCATAGTCAATGGTTTTTTGCGGTTTCATATTCGGGTTACTGATATCGGCTCCCGGGTTGTTAGCCAGATAATAATAGCTGGTCGGGTCGAAAGTTCCGCCCGGACGGCTGGTGAGGATGTCATAATGTGCAAAGAAAAGGGCCTCATCAGAAATCGGGAATGAAAAAGCAATACGCGGCATTACTGATACCTGAGGGGTGTAATCCTCAAACGCATCTGGTGTAATTGTCCTGTATTGAGTCTGTTGAGGATTAACGAGATAAGGAGCGATACCTGTTGAAGATGAGATTACCGAAGGGTCATTAATTTCTACACCATAGGCATTATACCAGGTAGATCCATTACGGTAACCATTAATTGTTGAAGGATCGCTGACGTCATCCACATATACAACATAATTATCACCCATGTTTGAAGGATGTGATCCTGAAGGGTTCATGCTTCCCGGAACATCACTGACTTTTTTAGTGGCATACAAGCTGTATGGATCTGCCAGAACGTACTGGTTCAGGTCATAACGGTCGAGCCGGATGCCCACGTTAAAGATCAGGTCATTAAAGGCAAACTTATCCTGGATATATCCGGCAGCGTAAATGGGCTGAACGGGTCCGATGAGACGCTTATAAGTTCCGTCTTCGTTTTTAGCAGTGAAAAAATCTTCAAAAGTTGGTTTTTCCTTCAGACGGTTCCCGTACGGATCATAACCACGGTATCCAACGAGTGAACTTCCGTTGTTAAGCAGTTCATCGGGACTGAAATAGTTGATGTTTAATTCGCTGGGATCCAGTGCATTAAGGTCGATGAAATCGGTTCCATCAACGGGCAATCCCAAATGTGCACGCAGTGAAGCATCGAATTTAGACTGATACGTTTTATTATAAAGGCGGTTATATCTGATGGTATCCTGAAAAACATTGTTTGCGTCGTATACCGGGATTGGATTTCCCCAGTCAAGCTGATCCAGGTGCTTGTTGGTCAGCTGACGGGCAATGCCCCAAAGTCCCATAGCATTGACGCTCCAACTGCGTGAATCATTTTGTTCGAATTCGAATCCGAAGGATATTTCATGGTTCTTAACATCAGCCGAACCGTTAGCCATGACGCGGAACGTGGTATTATCGCCAATCCAGTAACCACCAACCTGTGAACCGGGGAGGCGGAACCAACCATCTTTATTAAAAAGAGTTCCGAGGTTGTCGCCATTGAGAAGGCCACCGCCGGCTTGAACCTGATAATAATTTTCATAATGACCAACCGGGTTATCATAGGAATTATAATACTGGGAGGTAACAGCGGCCAATTCCGGGTTCTTATCACTTGGGGTAAATTTATAGAGGACATCTTTCCAGTTGTTCATTCTCCATACACCATTGGGATAACCCGAAACGGTATCTGAAAATTCAAAGGTTTCAACCTTGGATGTTTCAAATTTCCCAATGTAGCCATAATCCCACATATTAAAACCGTGACGCTGCGACATGCCGTTCCAGCTCTTGCTTCTTTCAACCTGAGCCTGAATCTGGTAGTATGCGTTCTTGATTACTGAGGAAGACTTTTCATCTTTTGAAGCCTGCCTGTCGGAGAATCGTTGGGTAAAACGTGCCCATGCCCTCCAGCTGTAACTATAACTGGTAGAGTTATTCTCCCAGTTAAACAGGGAATTATTATAGCTGTAATTTGTTCCATTGTTGTAATCAAAACTTCCTCCTAATGTCAGGTCGGTATTCTGTGAAAAGTTGAAAGTGATTTTGGGTACAACCGTGGCACCGTAGTTCCAGTAATTGGACTGGAATTTCACTTTTTCAAAGGCTGAAGTATCCAGATAATTGGCTGCATATTGAACAACACCCGTGGCTTTTGGTATAACCGGTAGCGTAACCAACTGTTCCCTGACATCCGCTTTCACCCGATTATTGTCGTACCACCAGTTTGTCGGGTTACGGTCGAAGTTGAGGTCACCTGACAGGAAGAATCCAACCAGTGTGCGTTTTTTCCCATCAGCTTGTTTGACTCTTACCAGCGGGCCGGAGAGGGTAAAGTTTGCCAAACTGTGACGGTTCTTAGAGATTAGCTCGTTTGTTTCCAGGTTAAACGATCCATACAGGGATGGAGCTGCGTTTTTAGTAGTGATACTGACAACCCCCCCGGTGACGTCACCATATTTGGCCGACATACCCCCGGTGATGACCTGAACCTGTTCCTGTGCTGATTTTGGAATATTCAGGCTGGAATTTGAAACACGGATTCCATCCACAAAAACGGTATTTCCTCCACGGGCACCGCGGATACTACCGACGTCGTTACCGTCGCGGGATGCAACCCCTGCCACGGTTGAAGCAACCTGCATAACCGATCGGCCAGGCATCTTCTCGATGTCATCGGAAGTCACCGTTTCCCCCGTCTGCGTATTGTCCTTATCTATCAGAGGGATTTTGTAGGCTATTACCTGCACCTCCGATATTTGAGTGGTTTTTTGGGACAATTCCAGATTCAACATGTCAATCTTATCAGCCTTAATTACCACATTGTCCATCTGGAGGGAATTATAGCCCACCATCTGAACCTGGAGAGTCCATTTGCCAACCGGAACCGGCTTCAGGGTGTAATTACCGTCGATGTCGGATGTTGTGCCCATCACGGGATTTTCACCTGCTTTTGAAACCACAACGACAGCTGCAAAAGGAACCGCCTCTCCTGTGGCTTTGTCAACCACTTTACCCTTAAGGGTACCGGATTGGCCAAAAACGCCGTTAGCTAACACAACGGCTACAACTACAAGGAGTATTCTTCGAAACATAATCAGAAATTTGATATTAATTACTGCTGCAATATCGCTCTACCTCTCGGTAGAAGTTCGTAAATGTATAAATTCTCATACTAAATCGCCAACACTTTCGTTTAAAAAAACAGTTTGACCTGTCTTAAAAGAACTTTTCGGAAGAGCAGGCTTTTTTGAAGCCAGTTCAATCCATTGGAAATCCGCGGGTTCGGTAAAAACTGGTGGGGACTACCAGCGTATCAATTCCAAAATCCATCCTTGCAAAGTTAAATAATTCTCAAATATGTGGCAAAAAAAAATAATTTTGACTCACGAATGTTACATCCGATTCAACAAAGATGATAATGAGCTATAAATCAATCATATACTTTTCAATTATCTTGCTTCTCCTGAGCGAATTATCCTCCTGCAATCGTGAAAGACAGGTTCCGGTTCCTTTCGTATATGTAAATTATACAGTCTATCTGAACAATCCTTCAAACAGTAACCTCAGAGTACCAGGCAGTTACCTTTTACTACCCAATGAAGGTAACCTGGGTATAATATTATACAGAAGAACTATTGGCGAAAATGATGACTTCATAGCTTTAGATCTTACCTGTACCTATGAACCGCTGGGATCATGCAAAGTGGCCGTTGACGATAGCGGATTTTACCTGGTTTGCCCTTGCTGCGGATCCAAGTTCTCGATCTGGGATGGCCTGGTGGCTGCCGGTCCTGCTAAATGGTCCCTGAAGGAATACGCCACTTCATTAACCATCAGCACGGTCAGGATTTACAATTAATACCTGTAGTGATCCGGCTTGTAAGGTCCCTCTTTAGGTACACCGATATAGTTCGCCTGATCATCGGTCAGAATAGTCAGTTTCGCCCCTACATGTTCCAGATGTAAGCGTGCCACCTCTTCATCCAGGTGTTTTGGCAGGCGGTAAACACCCAGCTCAAAGTTTTTCTGCCAAAGTTCCATTTGGGCAAGTGTTTGATTGGTAAATGAATTACTCATTACAAAGCTCGGGTGACCGGTGGCACATCCAAGATTAACCAGTCGCCCTTCAGCCAGAAGAATAATCGAATGTCCATCGGGGAAAACATACTGGTCAACCTGCGGTTTTATGTTGATTTTCTTCATCCCCGCAGTCGAATCCAATCTGGAAACCTGGATTTCATTATCGAAGTGGCCGATGTTGCACACGATTGCTTTGTCCTTCATCTTCAACATGTGGTCGAACCTGATAATATCGCGGTTTCCGGTGGTAGTAACATAGATATCGCCCTCATCCAGTGAATCATCAACTGTTTTAACCTCAAATCCTTCCATGGCTGCCTGAAGAGCGCAAATTGGATCAATCTCGGTAATAACAACCCTGGAACCATAACTTTTCATCGACCGGGCACAGCCCTTGCCAACATCACCATAACCGCAAACAACCACCACTTTCCCGGCCAGCATGATATCTGTTGCCCTTTTAATGCCATCGGCCAACGACTCCCGGCAACCGTAGAGGTTATCAAATTTCGATTTGGTCACCGAATCGTTCACATTAATAGCCGGAAACATCAGTTTACCCTCTTCGAGCATCTGGTAGAGCCGGTGAACTCCGGTAGTGGTCTCTTCCGATACTCCTCTGATCTCCTTAACCATACGGGTCCATTTGCCCGGTTCCGAAGCTATTGATTCATTCAGACAGTTCATCAGGGTTTTGAAATCTTCCTGCTGCTCTGAATTTTCATCAATAATAATTTCGTTAGCTTCAAGTTCCACTCCTTTATGGACCATGATGGTTGCATCGCCACCGTCATCCACAATGAGGTTAGGGCCTTTACCACCGGGAAATGATAAGGCTTTCAGTGTACACCACCAATATTCCTTAAGGGTTTCGCCTTTCCAGGCAAAAACCGGTATTCCTGCAGCTGCAATGGCCGCAGCAGCATGATCCTGGGTGGAAAAAATGTTACAGGATGCCCATCTTACCCTGGCACCCAGATCAATGAGTGTCTCTATCAATACGGCTGTTTGAATAGTCATATGCAAGGATCCGGTAATACGGGCACCGGCCAAGGGTTTCGACGGACCATATTTTTTGCGCAATGACATCAGTCCGGGCATTTCAGCTTCGGCCAGGACGATTTCCTTCCGGCCCCATTCGGCGAGTGCCATGTCGGAAACTTTGTAATCTGAGAATTGAACGCTTTGTGAGATCATGACTATAAATTATATCAACAAATTAATACTTTTCCAAAACTTTGATCGAAGCCTGACGATCGAGTGCCAGCTGTGCCTTCAGTTGGCCGAGGCCGTCAAATTTCATTTCGTCGCGCAGCCGGGAAATAAAACGCACTTTGAGCGTTTCCATGTAAAGATCATCTGACACATCAAAAAGATGAACTTCGATTGTTTTATGAGAATTATCCTCAATAGTCGGCCTGATGCCGATGTTGAGCATCCCTTTATACCAGTTCCCTTTCCGGTCCACGATTACCGCATATACGCCATCGGAAGGAATTTGTTTAAAACTCTCGAGGCATTCAATATTTGCAGTCGGAAAACCGATAGTATTACCGATCCTGTTGCCGCGAACCACCTTACCGGTGATAAAATAGGGGTATCCCAGCAAATTATTGGCTGATTGCAGATCACCGGACAGGAGGCAAGTGCGGATAAGCGTAGAACTGATCCGTGCCTCATTATCGGTATGGGTTTCAAGGCGAATAACCTCAAACCCATTGACTTTTCCGGAACTCACCAGAAGATCGAGGTTACCGGAACCGCCGGAACCGAACCTGAGATCATCGCCTACTACAATTACACCAGGTTTAATATACCGGTTGAGAAAATCATCCAGAAACTGATTGGCGGATTGACCCGCGAATTCAACGGTAAAGGGAACGATCAGCAGATGATCAATTCCAAGTCCGCTGAGCATTTCCGTCTTTTCTTCGAGGCTGGTGAGCAATTTGAAATCGGGACCGGCTTTTCCCAGAACTATTCTTGGATGCGGCCAGAAGGTGACAACCAAGGTTTGGGAGTGGGATCGCAAGGCAAGGTCCTTAACCCGGGCAAGCAGATTCTGATGCCCACGGTGAACACCATCGAAAATTCCAATGGAAGCAGCTGGCCGGATTAGCTGAAGTGAAATGGGGTCTGTATGGACTTGCACGCAGGTTAAATTTCAGCAAAAGTAAAAATTTTCAATACATTTGAACGTTTAATCTCTAATTCAGATGGACTTGAAAACAATCAGAATATTTGCCGCAGGATTGTTGGTTATTGCAGGATGTGCACAGCAGGCGGATTTTACGATCAATGGAAAATTGAAAGGGGCGATTAAAGATTCTTTGGTTTTGGAAGAGATGACTGAAAAATCCCTGGAGATGCGGTCATCCATGATTACAGGTGCAGACGGATCTTTCAACTATTCGGATACTGCCGGTAGCCCGAGATTATTTTTTATCCGGACCCATCAGAATGAATACATAACGCTGATAGTATTGAGCGGTGAAAAGATCACCATTACTGCTGAAAAAGGAAGAATAAACGAAACACTTAGAATATCCGGATCGCCTCAATCAGAACTGGTTATGGAACTGAATAGGGAACTGATCAAAGCCACAGTCAAACTCGATTCCCTGGGCAAGCAATACCAGGAGTTGAAGGGTCATGGAAACGACCCGCAGGTGGATACCTGGGTTCAGGGAGAATATGGAAAGCTGATTGAACAGCAGCGCAGTTTCATCAGGGCCTTTATTGAAAGGCATGTCGCCGAACCGGCCAGCCTGCTTGCACTTTCACACCAAATCGGAAAGCAATCGGTATTAAATGGAAGTGCTGATTTTGACCTGTTTAAAAAGGTGGATGCCCAGCTATACAAGAAATATCCAAAATCGATTCTGATTTTGAATTTACATAAGTATGTGGAAGCCATGCGACCGCAGATGGAATCGGTTCAATCGAATGAGAAAACCACCGGAAGCGGTTCCGTTGCTCCGGATATCTCCCTGCCTGATCCGGATGGGAAAACTCAAACGTTATCTTCCCTGCGGGGTAAAATTGTGCTGCTGGATTTCTGGGCAGGATGGTGCGGTCCATGCAGGCGTGAGAATCCCAATCTTGTTACGGCGTACGCCAAATACCACGATAAGGGGTTCGAAATCTTCCAGGTATCGCTCGATAAAACCAAACCCGAATGGTTGGCGGCGATCAGGCAGGACGGGCTGAACTGGATACATGTGAGCGATTTGAAATTCTGGAACTCACCGGTGGCCAGACTGTATGGAATTGAGTCAATCCCAGCCAATTTCCTCCTCGACAAGGAGGGTAAAATAATTGGCAGTAACCTTCGCGGAGCAGCCCTTAAGGAGGAACTGGCCAAATTGTTTCGTTAAAATTGAAAAATCAAGGCTTGATATATTTCTTGTCGGACGCCCATTTGGGTACACCTGACCATCAAAGCAGCCTCAAACGGGAAAAGATGCTGGTAGCTTTTCTCGACGAGATTAAAGATTCAGCATCTGACATATTCTTAATGGGTGATCTCTTTGACTTTTGGTTTGAATATAAGAGAGTGGTACCCAGGGGATTTTCCCGGATTCTCGGAAAGATTGCCGAGCTGTCTGACCGGGGGATCCGGTTGCACTATTTTACCGGAAATCATGATATCTGGATGTTTGATTACCTGACCGAAGAGACCGGAATCAGGCTCTACCGGCATCCGACTGCCATTACGCTGAATGACAAGCACTTTTTCCTGGCCCATGGTGACGGTTTTGATGAAAAAGATCATACTTTCCGGCTGTTAAAATGGATTTTCACGAACAGATTTCTTCAGTGGGCCTTTGCACGCCTTCACCCGAACTTCGCCTTCCGGATAGCCAATGGCTGGTCGAGGCACAGTCGGATTATTCATGGAGCGGACCCCTTCAGGGAAGAAAATGAACCGATTGTTCAGTATGCCCGGAAATATCTCGGGAACCAGGGATATGATTATCTGGTTTTCGGTCACCGTCATTGCCCCGTTGATTATCCGCTCAATGATCATACACGCCTGATTATTCTTGGTGACTGGATGAGTCACTTCAGCTATGCCGTGTTTGACGGAGAATCGTTACAATTGAAACACCGTTTATCGTTTAATGCGCATGCTGTAGAATGAGCGGTAAACAAATAACAGGGCGATGGCAAAGAAGACCGCTCCGATATAGGGTGCGAAATTTGTTCCGCCGCTATTTTTTGCGTGCAGGGTCATCTCGATAGAGATTTCGGCAGCCAGCAATCCAAACAGTGTGGAGAACTTGATGATCGGGTTGAGCGCAACCGAAGAGGTATCTTTGTAAGGATCGCCTACCGTATCGCCAACTACGCAAGCCTCATGCAGCGGAGTTCCTTTTTCTTTCAAATCAACCTCTACCACTTTTTTAGCATTATCCCAGGCACCACCGGCATTTGCCATGAACATAGCCTGAAATAATCCGAAAACTGCAATCGAAATCAGATAAGCGACAAAGAAATTCGGGTTAAAGAATGCAAAAGCCAGGGTAATGCAGAAGAGAACAATGAAGATATTCCACATCCCTTTTTGAGCATATACCGTACATATTTTCACAACTGCAATCGAGTCATTGATATCGGCCTTAGCCTTATCCAGATTAATGGTTTTCTTGATAAACTCAACGGCACGATGGGCTCCGGTAGTTACCGCCTGAATAGATGCGCCTGTAAACCAATATATTACAGCTCCTCCGGATATGAATCCCAAAATAACAGGAGCATCGGTTAAACTAATACTCAGCATTCCAACCTTATTAAGAATAAGGATAATACTGAATATCATGGTAGTAGCACCGATTACAGCCGTACCGATCAATACCGGTTTAGCGGTAGCCTTAAAGGTATTACCTGCTGAGTCGTTGGCTTCGAGATAATGTTTGCCTTCTTCGAAATTCGGATCAAATCCGAAGTCTTTTTTGACTTCAGCATGAATTCCGGGGATCGATTCGATCTGCGAGAGTTCAAAAACGGACTGAGCGTTATCGGTAACCGGTCCGTAGCTATCGACAGCAATGGTGACTGGTCCCATGCCGAGGAAACCGAATGCCACGAGTCCGAATGAGAAGATGCTGGGGTATGACATGATGGTATCCAGGCCCAGGCTGGAAATCCGGTATGCAGTAAACATAAGTCCCATAATAACCATTCCTTTCCAGAAGGCCGAGAAATTGCCGGCAACCAGTCCTGACAAGATATTGAGAGACGCACCGCCTTCGCGGGTAGCGCTTACGATTTCGCGAACGTGGCGCGAATTTGAGCTTGTAAAAGCCTTGGTCAGTTCAGGGATGATGGCAGCAGCAGCGGTTCCGCAACTGATAATGGTTGCAAGTTTCCACCAAAGGCCTTCACCAAGGGTGTTCTGAAGTAGAAGCCAGCTGGCGAGGTAAGTCATGATGATTGAAATCACCGAAGTAATCCAAATCAGTGATGACAGCGGATTTTCGAAATTAAATTCTTTTGATTTGCCATATTTAGTGCGATTGTACACCTGGTTGATTCCATAGGAAAGCATGGAAGTGACCACCATCAAAAGGCGCATGGTAAATATCCAAACGATGAGGGAAGCCTGGAAGTCGACTTTCATGATAGCCAGAACGATAAAAGAGATCAGTGCAACACCGGTAACTCCGTAAGTTTCAAATCCATCGGCTGTCGGCCCTACACTATCACCTGCGTTATCACCGGTACAGTCGGCAATTACACCCGGGTTGCGAGGGTCATCTTCCGGAAGGTTGAATACGATTTTCATGAGATCGGCGCCGATATCAGCGATCTTGGTAAAGATTCCGCCGGCAATACGCAGTGCACTGGCGCCTAATGATTCACCAATGGCAAAACCAATGAAACAGGCACCGGCTGAGTCACCGGGAACAAACAATAAGATTGAGAGCATCATGATCAGTTCAACACAGATCAACAGCAAACCGATGCTCATACCCGACTGAAGGGGAATTGAAACCATTGCGAAGGGTTTTCCGCGGAGGGAAGCGAAGGAGGTCCGGCTGTTTGCCAGTGTATTGATACGGATTCCGAACCAGGCTACACCATAGGAGCCCAGGATCCCGAGAACAGACCAGAGTAAAATCATGACTACCCTGCCCAGTTTCATTCCACTGAGAGCGAGAAAATAATAGGCCATGATCACGGCTATCAGTCCGAAAAGGATCATAAGAAAGCGACCCTGTTGCAGAAGATAGGTTTTGCACGTCTGGTAAATGGTATTGGAAACGTCGAGCATGGATTTGTGTGCAGGCATTTTGCGGATGCTGCGGAATTGCATAAATCCGAAATAGAGGCCCAAAAGAACGACTACCATGCCATAAAAGAGAAGATCCCATCCGGTAAGAGCGCCGTTAAAAAAGGTAACGTTCTTAAGATTCGGGATTTTAAGGTCTGCTTCTCCGGCAAAAACAGAAGCCGGAATCAGCATTAACATTCCAAGGATTAATTTGATTTGTTTCATTCGTAAATAGTTATTTAGTTCTTGTCAGATTTATTTCGTACTCATGGAGCCCTCAATTATTTTCAGGTCCTTTCGGGAACCTATTTTCGTGAGGGGTTTATCATGGATTTAGTTTTTTTGCAACGCTAAAAGTACATATGTGGTTTGGAAATGCAAAGGCATCCTACTTTTTAAAAAGGGCAGGATTCACTTCTGTCGTAGTGTCAATGTGATCAACCTTGATATCAATGAGTTGGTCAGCCACATGTTGTTTCATGCTGAAAGGGAACTTAACACCGCCGATTTCGCGATAATCTCCGTAATCGGTAATGGTTTCCATGGTCTGTGATTGCCTATCGGTCCGGCTGATTTTACGGATTTTCAGTCCCGAGCTGATTTCATAATATTCAGCGTCAACTGTTCCTGAGGGATAAGCGACCTTCAGGCGGTAAGTGTTATGTCCATCAATCGCTTCAATTCCCTCGATGGTTGTTTGAAAACCGGATGTAAAATAGAGCAATTCGGGGAACAGCAGGGTACCGTCTCTCATTTTCTCCAGATCGGCATCTTTGATATCCTGTGGTCCTCCCATGGCCACTACCCATCCTTCCTTACCATTGTAGACCTGTTTGCTGACAATCATTTCACCCATTTTCATTTCCTGGTATAGCCAGTCGGGAGCCAATTGCATCGTCAGCATGCTTAGTTCCATCTTTTGGCCCATGGCTTCAATACTGGCGGTTGCTTTCGTAGTAACCTGGCGGATTCCCTTCACCTTTTGTTTCCCCCCGATTGCCTGCAGATACAAGTCGATTACATTGGCAGCAGTGAAACCTTCGGGCAAAGCCAGGGGCTGATCAACCTGCGGATTGCCATAACGGTCGAAATACTCAACCTGTCCGGATGCAGCAAAGCCGGCCAGTTTACCGGCAACCTCGCTTTTATTGCCCACAACCAGGATAATACAATTATCGGGCTGAAGGTATTTTTTTGCCATAGCCTGCACATCGGGGATGGTTATCTTATCGAGACGCTCCAGGTAAGTAGCATAATAATCCGCCGGCAGTTTATAGCGGACGGTGTTCATCGCGAATGAAGCCAGTGTGGAAGGACTCTCCAGTGCCCGTCCGAATTCGCCTGCCATCACATTCCTGGTTAAACGGAGATCCTCCTCAGATACAGGTTCATCGCATAACCGGCGCATTTCGAACAAAAACTGGGTGATTGCACTATCAGTGACCGCATTTCGGACCTGTGCACCGGCGCTGAAGGAACCGATCAGTTTATCGGAACTGAGACTGGATCCCGCGCCGTAAGTATACGCTTTATCTTCGCGGAGGTTCATCATGAGCCTACCGGAGAATACACCGCCTCCCAGGATATTATTCATCAGGGAAGCCGGCAAAACATCCGGCTCGCCCGGCTTGAGCCTGAAGGTATTGGTAATCGTAATTACGGATTGAACAGCACCCAGCTTCCCGACAAATGCCACCCGATTCCCTTTGAAGGCTGCCGGGTCATTAAATTTTTTGAAATTAACGGGGGCAGACTTCCATACTGAAAAATACTTGTTGGCGAGTACTTTAGCTTCTTTCAACCTGAGGTCACCGATCATGATAAAGTAACCGATACTGGGGTTAAAATATGTTTTAAAGAAACCCTTAACCCCATCAAGCGTTATGTTTCCAATGGTCTCCTCAGTGGTTGGTTCACCGTACGGATGATTCTTTCCATATTTTAAAACGTTTGCAACGATTGAAGCGATTGAATTTGGATCGGTACTCGACAAAGCCAGGGCTGCGAGGGTTTGTTTCTTCAGTTTATCGAACTCCTCTTGTGGAAAAACCGGGTTATAAAGGATGTCGGTCATCAGCTCCAGCACTTTATCCTGATGTTTTTTAAGTGACGATCCCTCAATCGAGGATTGATTAGTAGATAGGGTAGCGCCGATAAAATCTATTTCCTTATCGAGCTGGGCTTTAGTCCGGGTGGTTGTGCCGGTTCTGAGCAGCCCGCCTGCAAAAGAGGCCGTACCGGTCATGTTACCTTCGAGAACCGGATCGAGAGCGATTTGCAGACTGAATGTTACCGTTGGCAGTTCATGGTTTTCAACCAGGATCACTGTCAGTCCGTTCTCTAATTTAAAGGTTTGATAATCACCCAACTGAATTTTAGTGGCTTTAGCGGGTTTCGGTGGCTGGGTGCGATCGACCTGTGCCTGAAGGAAGTTGCAGGCAAAAAGGATGTATATAGCGAAAAGTGTGATGCGTTTCATATTAGCAGTATTCAAGGGTGATTATTTGGTTTTTGGCAGATAATACAAAACAACACGATTGGTTGTCTTGAAATATTTCCTGGCAGCTTCGCGAATGTCTTCACGCGTAACCTTCAGGTAGATATCAATATCCGTATTGACTGATCCGGTATTATTATAATAGGTATAACCTGTAGCGAGCAATTCTGCCCGGCCTTCGATACCTGCTAGCCTGTTGACCATATCAGTCTCCACTTTATTTTTCAACTTCTGAAACTCCTCCTCGGGGACCAGTTCATTTTGCAGTTTAACGATTTCTTCATCCGCGGCGGCCTCCAGCTTAGTCAGATCGACTCCGATATTCGGAATCAGGAAAGCCAGGGTAATACCGGGATGCTCGAGCGGCAAAGGAATAGACATGGCCTGCATTGCCAACTGCTTTTCATCCACGAGTGATTTATTGAAGCGGGAACTCTGGCCGTCTGAAAGGATGGTATTCAGCATGCTTACAGCATAATAATCCTTAGTTCCCATGGCCGGTACGTGATAGGCCTGGATGATTGCCGGAAGCTGGATATTATCGAAAACAGTATCCCTGATTTCGGCTGTTTTGGCAGGTTCATTCTGCAAAGGCCGGTTTATCGGCCTTGTACCCGCGGGTATAGTACCGAAATACTTAGCGGCCAATTCCTTAGCCAGTTTTGGATTGATATCCCCTGCGATTGTCAGAACCGCATTATTCGGAACATAGTAAGTTTTATAGAAATTAATAACATCCTGGTCTGTAGATGCCCGCAGGTCATCCGGGGATCCTACGATAGGCCAGCGGTAGGAGTGAACTGTAAAGGCGCGGCCAAAAGTTTCCCGCAAAATCGAACCATATGGTTGATTTTCTTCCGTTTGTTTAATCTCCTCGATCACAACCCCTTTCTGGGTAGCAATCCCGATGGAGTCAACACGGCCGTGCAGCATACGCTCCGACTCGAGCCACATTCCCAGTTCAAGCTGGTTCGATGGCAGCACTTCATAATAGTAGGTACGGTCGAAGGAGGTATTTGCGTTGAGGGTACCTCCAGCTTTTTCGACAAAACGGGTGTATTCGCCGCGCGGAATATTATCACTCCCCTCAAACATCAGATGTTCAAACAGATGAGCAAATCCGGTACGACTAGGTTCCTCGTTTTTGGAACCCACGTGATACATCACCGACACGGTAATAATTGGCGTTGAGTGGTCCTCATGAAGGATGACATGCAACCCGTTCGGCAGATTAAATTCCTTGTATTCAAGCTTAACGGCCTGGGAAAATAGCCCCTGAACCGCACCTGCAAGAATCAAAAAGATCAGGTAAGTAAGTTTGACAGTTCTCATAGAATTGATTTTAAAAACAATTGTGGCATGGAATGTGTTATAAATACTGAGAAATCGAAACAACCTTGCCTGAAACCCGCGTCAATATTAACACATCATTAACGATAAGATTGGTTTTCTTCACAAAATTTAACATCGCGGGATGTAACATGTTGACGATTTCATCGTCTTATAATCAGAAAACAAAAGTAAATAAAAAAAGAGATCGAGAAAATGAAAACGATAAACCTAATAAAAATAGCCGCGGTGATTCTCTTAGGAATTACCCTTAACGGACAAGCTCAGGCCGACAACGATAAATTTTCGCGCAATGCCCGCCCGGCATTCAGTCAGATGACGCATTCTGTTAAACTAACCGGTGAAGATATCCGAAATATGCAAATGCTTTTATCGCAGACTGATGCGGTTCATATCAGCTGGAACAATCATGAATTAAAATTCGCCCTCAGGGAAGGTGATGTTCCTGAATATACCATCCGTTTCGAGGTAATTAATGACGAGCCGGTTGAAGACTGGATGTTTGAATCGGGATATTTGAGCGAAGAATCGGCTGGTGCCATTGAATCCTGGATGCTGGAAACGGATTACCTCAACGAGGAAGTTCAGCCTCTGGAGAACTGGATGTTCAGCGAGTCACGCTTATCGGAAATCGCATCTGAATGCTCATTGGAGTCATGGATGTTTGAGGACAATTATCTCTCAAAATAGGGAGATTCAATATCTGGTAACTACTCACCACAGAGGCACAGAGAACACGGAGTTCCACGAAGATTAGCCTTTAGACAATTTCGCAAACTCTTCTGTGACAAGTGATACTAAATGATTTTTAATATTTTCACAATGAAAATTTATCAGCAATCCTTTAGGTTTTCCAGTAAGTTTCAAATATGATAAAAGTTGCGCTTTATACAGCGGAATTATCAGTTCTACAGCTATCTCTTCAACAATAATTAAATCGTTAACGAGTAAATCCAGTTTTAAACTTCCACCCAAATCCTTTCCTTTATAGTGCACGGGAACATATATTTGTGATTTTACAAACAACCCAACGCTTCTCATTTCATCAATCAAACATGCCTCATAAACCGATTCGAGCGATCCTGGACCCAGGTGCTTATGTACTTCAATAGCACAACCAATTATCTTGTATGATATTGCATTTATATATCTTTGAGTAATCATCTCTGTGTTTCTCCATGTTCTCTGTGTCTCCGTGGTTTTTTGTATCATTTCTTTTGCCGCTGAATAGTTTCTGCATTATGCCCCCCACATATCCCGGTCGAGAGTGCGGTAATTCACAGCCTCGGCGAGGTGATGCGGTTTGATCGCGGGACTGCCCTCGAGGTCGGCAATGGTTAATGACACCTTCAGAATACGGTCATAAGCTCGTGCCGACAAGCCCAGCCGTTCCATTGCCTGTTTCAGAATCAGCCTTCCGGGTTCATCGATCCGAACAAATTTCCGCATCAGGCGTGATGACATTTGTGCATTGCAGTAGATACCTGACAAGTCCTGGAATCTCTTTGATTGAATCTCGCGAGCCTGGATGATCCTTTCACGAATTCTGGTGCTGGGTTCGGCAGGGGGCAGTTCAGCCAGTTTATCAAAACTAACGGGCACTACCTCGATATGCAGGTCGATCCGGTCGAGGAGCGGTCCGGATACCCGGCTCAGGTATTTCTGCACATGGCCATTTCCGCAGGAACACTTTTTATCCGGGTGGTTAAAAAATCCGCACGGGCACGGGTTCATCGAAGCCACCATCATAAAGCTGGCCGGATACTCGATGGCATAACGGGCTCTCGAGATGTGGATTATCCGGTCCTCCAGCGGTTGACGGAGCACCTCGAGCACTGAGCGTTTAAATTCCGGCAATTCATCCAGGAAGAGCACACCATGATGGGCCAGGGATATTTCTCCTGGTTTTGGGACGGATCCTCCTCCAACCAAAGCGATATCGCTGATCGTATGGTGAGGAGAGCGGAATGGCCGGCGGGTTATCAGCGTTGCATTGGCACCGAGTTTCCCGGCCACCGAATGAATACGGGTGGTTTCGAGGGCCTCCTGCATCGAGAGCGGGGGCATGATTCCCGGAAGCCGCTGGGCAAGCATCGTTTTTCCGGCTCCGGGAGGCCCGACCATTAGTACATTATGTCCACCCGCAACAGCCACCTCGAGTGCCCTTTTTACGTTTTCCTGTCCCTTTACATCCTGAAAATCAGATTCAAACTGATTGTATTGACGCTGGAATTCGGCAACGACATCTATCCTGACCGGCTCAGGCCGCTCGCCACCGGTAAAAAAAGAGATCACTTCGGAAAGGGTATTCATCCCGTACACATCCAATCCTTCTACTACTGCAGCTTCCCGGGCATTAACCATCGGAATAATGATTCCTTCGAAACCCTCCTCTTTGGCTTTCATGGCCATCGGCAAAACTCCGGTAACAGGTTGTAGCCCACCATCCAGGGATAGTTCGCCCATCAAAACAAACCGGTCAAAATCATCGGTTTTCAATTTTTCATTGGCCCCCAGGATACCAACAGCCAAAGGGAGATCATAGGCAGATCCCTCCTTGCGCACATCAGCCGGGGCCAGATTGATGACTACCCTTTTCCCGGGCCATCGGTAATCGAGCGTGCTTAGCGCTGCCACGATTCGTTGCTGGCTCTCGCGGATAGCATTATCGGGCAATCCGACCAGAAAATAGCCGATCCCTTCACTTACCTGGACCTCTACGCGAATGGTGCTCGCTGAGATCCCAAATACTGCACTTGCAAAAGTACGTACCAACATAGTTATTTATTTATAGTAATATAGATGCGGAAAACCTGGTTTGGTGGAAAATCATTTTCGTATTTTTGTATGTTTTAGTAAATTGCTAATATTTGTAATTATGGTCTTATTCAGAACTGAGAAACCGAAACCATTCACATTCATACCGAGGTTCTACGACGAAAGGAAGGAGGAACTGGAAAACCGGATTGGCGAGATCAAGAAAGAGATGGAGGAGAATCCAACCAGTCATTATGTTCCAAATATCCGTGGTCAAATGCGAAGCCGGCATGATGCACTGTACGGGAAATCAGGAAAACCGGGAAAAACGCTGATCAGCAGAAGATTATTAACAATCCTCTTCATCGGTCTTATTCTCCTGATCGGCTATTATATCCTTCGTATCCTGGCGGTAGCCGATAAAATCTGATTTTCTGATGGCGGAATTAATCAAGGTATTACCCGATTCGGTTGCTAACCAGATTGCGGCAGGGGAAGTTATACAGCGACCGGCATCGGCAGTTAAGGAATTGATGGAAAACTCTGTGGATTCCGGTGCCGACCGGATCCAGGTGATTATTAAAGATGCAGGGCGCACCCTTGTGCAGGTAGTGGATAATGGTTCGGGGATGAGCGATACTGATGCCCGGCTCTGCTTTGAACGGCATGCCACTTCTAAAATCCGCCAGGCGGATGACCTTTTTACCATCCGGACAATGGGATTTCGAGGTGAGGCTTTGGCCGCCATTGCTGCTGTTGCCCAAATCGAACTCAGGACAAAAACCATTGGATCGGAAGCAGGCACCCGAGTGAAAATCAATGGATCTGAATTTGAGTTGCAGGAGCCGGCAGCCTGTCCGGATGGCACCAGCATATCGGTAAAGAATCTCTATTATAATGTTCCGGCCCGGCGGAAATTCCTTAAGGCAAATTCGACCGAACTTAAACATATTATCACTGAATTTCAGCGAATTGCACTGGCTCATCACGACACGACCTTTCTCCTTCATCATAACGATTCGGAAGTTTATAACCTGCCGGCTGCCAGGCTCCCTGAGCGGATCCAACATCTGTTCGGTAAAACAATGGCCCAGCAGCTTGTCAATCTGAAAACCGACACCAGTATGATGGGGATAAGCGGGTATATCGGAAAACCTGAGTTTGCCCGGAAAACATACGGAGAACAATTCTTTTTTGTAAACGGCAGATTCATGAAGCATCCCTATTTCCATAAAGCGGTAACTCAATGTTATGATGACCTCATTCCGGGTGACTCAGTTCCAGCCTATTTTATTTTTATTGAAACCGATCCGGCTCGTATCGATGTGAACATTCATCCAACCAAAACTGAGATCAAGTTTGAAGATGAACGGGCTGTTTACCAGATTATTCAGGCTTCAGTAAGGGAAGCGTTGGGCAAATTCAACCTGACACCCACGCTGGATTTTGATCGTGAAGGGGCGATGGAAATTCCCTATTTCCGGCCGGGACAAATGGTTAACCCGCCAACTATCCGGGTCAATCAGGATTTTAACCCATTCGACAGCAACGACCAGCCATGGAACCATGATTCACGCACAGGATTTCAACCACGCCAGGCTCAGGTGACAGGATGGGAACAGTTATATACCCCTTCACAGAATCAGGACCAGCCCGGGCTTACCGGGTTAAGCCAGGATACCCGCGCCAGTCTGCAGCTCAAAAACAAGTATATTCTGATTCCGGTAAAATCGGGAATCATGGTAGTCAACCAGGTAAGAGCCTACGAACGAATTCTTTTCGAGGACTTTATGCATAACATGAACGAGCCGGGCGGTGTGCGGCAGCAGGTCCTGTTCCCGTTTACCTTTGAGCTGAACCCGGTCGATCTGAATTTACTGTTGGATGTGAGTGACGAACTGACAGCCATCGGTTTCGACATCCAACCTTTCGGCGGACAAAGTGTTATTATGAGTTCGGTACCGGCATCAGTGGATGCCAGTGATCCTAAAGCCTTGATTGAAGGACTGTTGGAGCAACTAAAGAATGAAACGCCGGATCTGGCCGGTCAGTATAGTGAGCAGGTGGCGAAAACAGCCGCACGGGTTTCGTCTCTTTCGTTTATCCGTGCGCTGCACGACGAAGAGGTGAAGGTACTGATCGACAGATTGTTTGCCTGCCGTGAACCGCAATTCACCCCAGGAGGCAAACCGGTACTGACGATATTACAGATGGAGGAGATTGAGAAGAGGTTTGCATAACGTTTGAAGTAGAAGGCTGGAAGGTTAGAGTTAAGAGATTCGAATTTAGAATTCTGAATTCTGATGTTGGAGATTCAAGTGGGGCTGGGAGTAGCGTGACGGGGTCCCCGCCTTCGCGGGGATGACAGGAGCACTCAGTGCAGGGGGTAGAGGTCCCCGCCTTCCGGGTATGACAAGGCTTCGATTGAGTTTATTTGTTATTTGATAGATAGGAGGAAAATATGTTTGAAAGATTTGGCGGTAGAGGGGGATCGATGCCACCTGCGGTATTGAATCTGCTGATAATTAATGCGATATTCTTTCTTGCCACCTACGTATTGACCAAGAGCGGAATTGATCTGGTTAAGTATCTGGGTTTATATTACCCGGGTTCAGAACTTTTCCGGCCGTATCAGCTGATCACGCACATGTTTATGCATGCCACGCCTACTCATTTGTTCTTTAACATGTTCGCGCTCTGGATGTTTGGCCGGGTGCTGGAATCGGTGTGGGGAAGCAAGCGTTTTCTGGTTTACTATTTTGTAACCGGACTGGGTGCCGCAGCGCTGCATTTGCTGGTAAACTCCCTGTCGATCGGTTCGATGGCCAACGAAGCACAGGCACTGATCAATACCCTTTCACCGGATGCATTTGCGGAATTCCTGAAACACCGGTTTCCCGAATATCAGGGACAGGTATCGGAGTTTGTTACCAGCTGGTCTTTGGATCCGAACAACCCGATGTACCTGGGGCAGGCACCTGAATTCATCCGCCAACTGATGCATCTCCGGATGAATATTCCGACTATTGGTGCCTCGGGTGCTGTTTTCGGTGTACTTCTGGCTTTTGGGATGCTGTTCCCGAATACCCAGCTTATGCTTCTCTTTCCACCGATCCCCATTAAAGCCAAGTGGTTTGTGCTGGGATACGGTGCTATTGAGTTCGTATCAGCCATCTGGAATCAGCCGGGAGACAATGTGGCACATTTTGCCCATCTGGGCGGCATGATTTTTGGATTTATCCTGATCAAATACTGGAACCGGACCAAACGACAGCAATTTTATTGAAGATGAATCCTTTCGATGAATTTAAACGAACCTTCAGCAAGCGAAGCACCCTTGCACAGCTGATTATGATCAATGTCGGGGTCTTCCTTTTCCTGAAGATCCTGGGTGTTTTGTTTTTTCTGTTCAGGCAGGAGAACCTCGAACAACTGGTGCTGAGTTACCTGGCCCTTCCGGCTGACCCTCAAATGATTCTCAGAAAGCCTTGGACCATAATCAGTTACATGTTTCTGCATTATGATTTTTTCCACATCCTTTTCAACATGCTCTGGTTGTACTGGTTTGGGAAGATCTTCCTGGAATATCTGAATCCGAAAAAACTAATTTCGGTTTACCTGATCGGGGGACTGGCCGGGGGGTTGGTATATGTGTTAGCTTTTAATCTGTTTCCCGCTTTCCGGGAATCTGTTTCACAATCTGTTGCATTGGGTGCTTCGGCCGCAGTGCTGGCTATCGTCATGGCCATTGCATTTTATGTGCCGGATTACACTCTCTACCTGATGTTTTTCGGGCCTGTCAAATTGAAATATATTGCATTGGCAACCGTTCTGATTGATATTTTGAGTATCCGGTCGGGCAATGCCGGTGGCCATTTGGCACATCTTGGAGGGGCAATGTTTGGATTTCTTTACGCCGCACAATTACGCCGCGGAAAAGATATCTCGAATGGATTCAGCCGGTTCATGGACAGCTTATTCAGCCTGTTTAAGCGCCGCCCGGCAATGAAGGTCAAGTATAAAAGACCGGAAGGCCGGCCGGAGACCGACATGGAATACAACGCTCGCCGGGCAGCCGAGCAGCGTACGATCGACCAGATTCTCGACAAGATTGCCCGGAGCGGTTACGAGGGGCTGTCGAAGGAAGAGAAGGAGATTCTTTTTAAATCCAGTAAAAAATAGAAGCATGCGCAAAGCACTGCGGCGGATATTTTTCCTCATTTACCTGTTCACGGTGCTTCCTCTGGCAGCCTGCTATTTGAGCCAGTTGATCAGTCCGGCCAGCTTCTGGCCTTTGGCCTTTTTCGGACTCCTGTTCCCGGTTCTGATTGTGATCCAATTTGTTTTTGTACTGCTCTTCCTGATTCTTCGGAGCAAAGCAATTGTTGTGCCCATTATCCTGATCCTTTTGGGGTGGAACTCAATTTCTCATACCTTCCAGATTTCCCGGACGGCAGGTTCTGCTTCCGCAGATAAAAATACGATCAGGGTGATGACCTACAACGTCAGATTGTTTGATATTGTTCACTGGTCGGGCCTCAAGAATCAGGGCGAAGGAATATTTTCGTATGTATCTGATTTGCAACCGGATATTTTGTGTTTCCAGGAATTTGCACTGCAGGACCCGGGCAAATTCTCCATTGAATACATCACCAGCAAGCTGACTTTCCTGCCTCACTCGGTAATAGAATACAATTTTACCTCTCAAAACCGCAAACACGGGGTAGCCATTTTCAGCCGGTACCCAATCATCCGGAGTGGTCACGAGCACTTTGAGGATACCAAAAACATGATGTTGTACGCTGATATCCTGATCGATAGTGATACCATCAGGGTTTATAATAATCATCTGGAATCGATCCATTTCGACCGCGATGAATTTCAGTGGATCGACACCACGACAAATAAAACCAGGATTCCCCGTGATAAGATCACCGAGATCATCAACCGGATGAAAGGGGCATATATTAAGCGTGCAAACCAGGCCGATATGGTGAGAAAGAACATCGACGGTTCTCCTTATAAAGTGATTGTCTGCGGCGATTTTAACGACACGCCGGTGAGTTACACCACGCATAAGATCGGGAGTAACCTGTACGATAGTTTCCGGTCGGGAGGCCGATGGCTGGGGATTACCTTCCCGAATGTTAAGGCTCCGCTTCGCATCGATTATATCCTTCACTCCAAAGAGATGGTTTCCAGCGACTATCAGATCGGGAAGGTGAAATATTCCGATCACCGGCCGGTGAGCTGCAGGATAGCCATTAAACCGTAGGGACGCATAATTGCGTCCATGGGATCGGACGCATAATTGCGTCCATGGGATCGGACGCATAATTGCGTCCATGGGATCGGACGCAATTATGCGTCCCTACATTAGTTTCAACTGGCAATTTCCTCCGCTTAAAATGATTCCGATTTTTTTCCCTTTCCATCCGTCATCCGGATTTGCCATCAGGGCACCGAGCGGGACGGCTGAACTGGGTTCGATGATGATTTTCATTCGTTCCCATATAAGCCGCATGGCTTCTGTAATCGTTGGTTCCGGACAGAGCAGAATGCGGTCCACCCGGTGGCGGATCACCTCGAAAGTAAGTGGTCCAAGTGAAGTGAGCAGACCATCGGCGATGGTATTGGGAGGAACGGCCGGCTGAATGGATCCTGATTGAACCGATCGGAAGGCATCGTCGGCATTGGCAGGTTCACCGGCCCATACGGTGATATCCGGCTTTATGGATTTAGCTGCGATGGCTGTTCCGCTTAGGAGTCCGCCGCCGCCGACAGGAGCCATTATGGTATCCAGGTCAGGACAGTCCTCAAGAAGTTCCAGAGCAGCAGTCCCTTGCCCCGCAATGATTTCAAACTGGTTAAACGAATGGATAAAGGTGCAGCCTGTTTCCTGCTGAACCTTTGCCATGGTTGTTTCCCTCGCCTCCAAAGTCGGCTCGCAGAAGGTAATGATCCCCCCATATCCGCCCACTGCGATTTTTTTAATCTCCGGGGCGGTGCGAGGCATCACGATATAGGCCGGTACACCGGCATTACGGGCCGCCAAGGCCAGCGCCGCAGCATGGTTCCCGGAGGAGTGGGTTCCTACCCCGCGCGCAAGCTCTTCCGGGGTAAGCGATAACACGGAATTTGTCGCTCCACGGAATTTAAAAGCTCCGACTTTCTGAAAATTCTCACACTTGAAAAAGAATTCCGCACCGAGTATCTCATTGATGCTGCCGGAAGTTAACACAGGTGTCCGGTGAATGAACGGGCGGATACGGCTGTGCGCGTTAATTATATCACTAAGGGTAGGCAGGTGGGCAGTCATTGTAATATTGTTGAATCGGTTTACAAATATAGCTCAGAATAGCGTCAAGAGATCCCCGCTTTCGGGCGGCATAGCCAACCAGATAGGAATAAGGTTTCGTTATGCGTTCAGCAAGGAAATACTCTCCACCCGGAGCCACATCAATGCGGGAATAGATGTCTTTTGGGAGGATCATGCGGGAAGTACCATCGAGATTAATTAACACCACCTCAGACTGGCCGAAATAATCGAACAGCATTTCGTCCTGTGGCCCGGTGAGCATATCCTGGTTGGTGCGTACTGCTGCCTTGTTGCCCG
>QYQM01000042.1 GCA_007280905.1 Porphyromonadaceae bacterium
AACCTCGACATCGTAAAGGTAACCTGCAAGCTGGAAGACCTCCAGGCAATTGCGTACAACTACGATGGTACCGATTATGTGACCTTCGAAGTCGCAAGAATGAAAACCGCCGACAACTACGGCAGAAGCCACTCGGTTTATTACAACAAAATGGACGAGGTGGCAGATGCTCCGGCCAAGAACGGCAAGAAGCCAAGAAAATTGAAAAAACTGGCAGAAGTCAACGAACCACTTCCCTTCTGATGATCAGGAGGTACAGCCCCGGAAACGGGGCTTTTTTTATGGTCGCTTATCCCTGGCCCAAGAATAACAAGGCTCAACTTAAAATCATAAATGTGTATTAAAGTATGCACAAAGGTATTCGCAGTCCCGGATAGCTAAAGGGATTCCGGGTATCAAATCCTGCGAAGAAGATGCAAAGAAAACCTGCAAAGAAGATCCTACCCTCCATTGCTAAAGCACTCGGTCAGATAGCGGGTACACTATCTGACATTCGCCCTTGACCGAATCCGGATCCTGCTCAGGACATGGCGCAAACTTTAAAATTATCAGCCATGTTACAACTATTCTCATTCGGCAATCTCAAACAGGATGGCGGAACTGCGATCTTCAACTTCTGCTCTTCCGCCGATTGCCCCTCTGAAAAGCTTGGGCTCTGTAAACTCCCAGGCAAGTGTTATGCTAAAAAAGCGGAACGGATATTTCCGGGAGTGACCAAACACCGGAACCATCAGGCAGCATTCTGGCAGATGTGCACTCCGGAACTGTTCATATATGAGCTTCGGAAATTCCAATTCAATAAACTTCGCCTGAGTGAATCCGGGGATTTCATCTCCCAGGACGATGTTTCCAAAGCTTCCAGAATTGCTGAATTATTGGATGTTCCGGTTTGGACCTATACGGCTCGCCGAGATCTTGACTTCTCCAATCTGCCGGCAAATTTCACGGTAACCGGATCAGGTTTCATGCTTGACAATCTGTTCAACGTGGTACCTGATCCAACCGGTCTGCCAGGCGTGATCTGCAAAGCCAATTGCCGGATCTGTTCATTCTGCACTGAAAAAGCTCACCGTATTATAAACTGCAAAATTCATTGAACCATGAAAAATCAAGTCTATTTCTGTACCAGTCAGCACTTTCACCCAACCCGTGATCCATATAAACCGCTTTGCCTGGTCTGGATTGCAGTTAAAGGTCATTACGACAAAGTCCGTTCAAAGGTTTACAAATCGCATGATTTCGTCCAAATGATGAACCTTGCAAGGGAACTGGCTACGGAGAAACAAATCGGATTGACCGTTCTCTCGACGAACATTGAGCCGGAGGTCATTTACCAGCTGAATGAATCAATTTAATCTATCAACAGGTTACCACCCTTCATCTCAGTTCTTTACCATCTTTATCTGTTTTTCTAATGTCTCAATATCCGAAGGGCGGGCAGCATCTTTGTTTACGATTTTACCTTGTTCATCAATCAACAAATACCAGGGTATCGCAATAGTCCCATTTTTATTGAATATTCTAATCAAGTCATTCTGGAACTCTTTGCTAGCCCTAATGTGGTGGCCATCGAGTTTATAAAATTTGATCATTTCTTTCCATTGCTCTTCCTTATCCTGTTTGTCAATGGAAATATAAAGGACCTCAAATCCTTTTGATTTCATAAGAATATCCAGTGAATCCTTGTATTTAAACTCGTCTTTGCAAGGCCCACACCAAGTAGCCCACACATCGATGTAAATTTTTTTACCCTTTAACTTTGCCATACACCCTTCGAGAGTTTTTATCTCATCGGCATTATCGATGAATTTCACATGGCTGCTGAAATTTGTTTTCGCTAGTTTTTGGTATTCGGCAACCGGATTGACCATTGGAATCAAATAAGGAATTGCCATGCTTTGAGGATACTTGACATTAAATCTTTCGAAAATCGCAATCCATTCCTTCTCAAATTTTTCCTGCAGACACCCTTCATATATTAAAGAAGCCGCAAAGGTCTCAGCGGCTGTCTTTGAAAACAGTTTTTCTGAAAGAGCAATTTCCTCGGTGTACCGCAAACCCTTTCTAAGGCTCTTTTCTAATGACTTAAGATCACTTGTGTCACTAAGATATTGTTTAAACTCAACATAATATTTTGCATATTCAAGCCATCTGGGCGAGAAAAGATTTTTGGGGTCGGTTGGAGGATTATCTTCAAATACTTTTCCCCATTGCTTTTTCAATTCTTCAGGAAATTTCTCATTTCTCAAGATATCCACCTTAGTAAACTTAACAAAAGGAAACGTCGAAAGTAAAGTTGAAAAATAACAATTACGGTCAATCATTACCTTGTTGAAAAAACTTTCAGAAATCAGACCCCGGTTAAGTAAATCCTTGAATTTTTTGATTTGTTCATTCTTTCGCAAGTTCACCTTTTCGGAGTAGAGCGAAAAGTTTTCTGCTTCACCAATCTTTCCAAATTCCATTTGAACCAAATACGGAGAGGGTAGTTCATTATATAGTTTTTGTCCAGCTTCATTCGGCCCGGAAACATTAAACAATGTTTTTCCATCCTTAAGCTCAAACGAAACACTATATGATTCACCAGGCTCGGCAATGATTAACCCATCAGCGTTGGAGGTGTAGATTGTAATAATAGTGGGTTGTTCAATTTGAACTTGTAAAAGGAAAGTCCCATCGGCATTAAAGACGATTGAATCACGGAATCCAGGGAAGGGGAATCCGTTTATCGGATTAACATACTGTAATCGCGTTGGAACAAATCCAACTACCTTACCTTTGATCGTTAAGGTATTATTGTCAGTACCATAAGTAGCAATCCTTCCGATGATTAGAAGAAATAGAAGCAGTGATTTGATCTTCATAGTTGGTGGTTGAGATGAAATAATTGATAGAACGTTAAAGTTAGCGAATTCTTTACCTTTCAGCTATGAAAATTAAGGCTGTTATTGGTGTTCCATTCGTATCCTCAACCCAGATTACTAAACACTTCTGACTCATCTTAGAAAAAGACATTTTCTAATCGGCGACAGCCATTCCCCTCCCATGAAGTCCTTCAGCAAATAGCCCTCTTTTAACCGCTGCTATTCCGGTTGTCGATATGGCTTAATTCGCAAAATTATTCTGCTAAGGAATAACCTCTCTTTGTGATTCCGCAAGGATTTTCCCGGCATATCCTCATTCCCTTCAGTTTTCCGGTATTCCAGTTCCTCCTTGACAGATCAGTCTTTCGGTTGAAATCAGGCAGAAAATTTTAAAAATTAAAAGCCATGACAACCAGAGAAAACACAGCTGAAGAGATCAATTTCGAGAAAGACTTCCAGAACCACATGATCGAAATGGCAAAAGAGATCGCCGGCCTTCACGATGACTTACTTTTCTTCCCTGATGATTACAGAGTCCTCGAAAGCCTTCTGTTGGGAGTTGAGGATTCCGAACGGTAGAAATACCACTACCATCCTAAAGGGGCTTGAGCCCCTTTTTTCATGATAAGCCCGCCTCACTTTTTGCTGTCCTTTTTTCAACGTTCCCGTACGGATAACTTGGCCTGAAATCAAACCAAATGGCCACAAAGATCAGACGGAATAAGGTGTTGAAATACCTCGACATTAAGGAAACACCATCCGGCGAGCAAAACTCATTCAGTCTCGTTTTCATTAAAAAGAATGGCGAAAGAGTATTCCTTCCCAGGGCAGTGGCCACCGGCCTTCCTTTTTCATTGAAGACAAACCGGATGCGGGGAGTGATGCCGATTGATGCAGATGGCGAGAAATCCGGTCATGTCTATCCGGTCAATATCGATAACATACTCGAGTATAACGCGATGGAGGTCATGCTATAATGACGAAAATACTCTGGAACAATGAGGGTAATCCGCTGATGGCGTATGGCAGGACCTATTTTGCCACCACAACAGGAAGCCTGGAGCCGGTAAAGCCTGCTAAAACCATTGAGGAACTGGACCAGTATGAAACCTTCGATGGTTACCGGATCAGCCCATGGGGGGCAGCAAACGATTTTCCGATCAAGGCATTGGACATCATTGGCAGAACCGGTGTTCTGAATACCGGATTGAAGTTCATTCGGAATTTCACTCTTGGCCAGGGCATATTCCCGGTCCGGATCACCGGATATGATGATCAGGGTAATGAGAAAATGGAAATTATCAATGATCCGAAACTCACCCGATTCCTCGAAGGGAGAGTCGTTCGCCGGTATATGGCTAATGCCCTGCGTGATTATTTCAAACTGGGAATCGCATTCCCCCAACTCATTCTCAATGCCGATGGCAGTGAGATAGTCGGGATCAATACCATCAATGGCCAGCATTGCCGGTTAACAGAAGTAAAAAACGGGATCATTGAAAATTGCATCATTCATGGCGCCTGGCCGGATGCACCGGTAGGAAAAACAGAAGTAATTCCGGTACTGGATACGTATGATCCACTCTCTGATTTGATCAATAAGAAGATTGCAAAAAAGGCAACCACCAAATCCTATATCTATCCCATCCGGGATGAATGGGGCAATGAGGATTATTACCCCCTCCCGATATGGTATTCTGCCTTTCGTGCCGGATGGATCGATATCGCCAATCAGGTGCCGGCATTCCTCAAAAAAGCATATGTCAATCAGATTACCTGGCTCTGGCATGTGAAGATCCCTTATGCGTATTGGGATAAACGGTTCCCTAAGAGCCAGTATAAGGACGATAAGGCCCGCATGCAGCTCATTCAGGCTGAGATGGATTCCATAGAAGAATCCCTGACCGGCACCACCAATGCCAATAAGGCTTTGTTCTCGCATTACGCATCGAATTCCCAGGGCAAGCCCGAAGAGCAATGGTTCATCGAGGCCCTGGACAACAAGTACAAGGAGGGCGATAAACTCATAACCTCGGCTGCAGCCAACTCTGAGATTCTTTTTGCATTAATGATCAATCCCAACGTGATGGGCGCCGGGATGCCGGGTGGCATCTATGCGGGGAACCAGGGAGGATCAAATATCCGTGAAGCATTCCTGGTCAACATTGCCGGCGCCTGGCTGGACCGGCAAAACATTCTGGATCCGATCGAGGCTATGCTCGAGTTCAATGGAGTGACCGATGTTCAGCTCCGCTTTCGCAATACCATATTAACTACCCTGGATACCGGTGCCGGTACCCGGAAAACCCTCAGCTGATATGTTTTTCAAACAAACACTCAATTCTAAGCTCGAGGAAGTCAGGAAATACCTGCCGGTCAGCCTCGCAACCACGTTCTCGAACATCAGCCCCTTTATCCAATCGGCAGAGGTGAATTTTATCCTTCCGCTGCTGGGCCAGAAACTGTATGACCTGGCCCTAAAGTTTTATGACTCACCTACCCCACTGCCGGAAGGCATCACGCTAGAATCTTCGCCAAAATACACCATCCTGATTGAGCATATC
>QYQM01000163.1 GCA_007280905.1 Porphyromonadaceae bacterium
CATAATTAACAGTATATCAGAATTTTAAAAATTATTAATAAATTATTTTCATATTTTTGAGCATCACGAAGCCCCTGAAATTGCTGGTGTTTTCGTTCTCAGAAATGTTAGTTATTATTGTAAGAAAATCACTCTGAAAGAAATAAATCACCAATAAATCACTCCATTAATTTTGTTAATTTTGTTAACCTAAAAATGAAAAAGTAATGAAATACTATTTCAGCAAAACAATTGACGAAAGCTTCGACAACGCTGTTCAAAAAGTTACAGAAGCTCTCAAAGCTGAAGGCTTTGGCGTATTGACAGAAATTGACATACAAGCAACATTAAAGACAAAGCTTGATGTGGACTTTTATAACTATAAAATTCTGGGCGCCTGTAATCCGCCATTTGCCTACAAAGCCTTACTGGCAGAGGATAAAATTGGGACCATGTTGCCTTGTAATGTGATAGTTCAGGAAAAAGTAGCAGGCCAGGTGGAGGTTTCTGCCATTGATCCATCAGCCTCGATGCAATCAATAGAAAATAAAGATTTGCATGTTATAGCCACTGAAATAAGAGCCAGGTTACAAAAAGTAATTGAGCAGTTGTAGATGTATATTAAGACGTAGTAAAGTAGTAATTTAAAAATAAAATGATGAAAAAAATAATTTTCGGCTTAGCAATAGCAGCCACAACTTTGGCAGCCTGCAATAGCAACAGCAACAAATCAACAGAAAGCCAAAACAGGAGTAAAGATACACAGGCCAAATCACAAACTGATAATGCAACTATAACAACATCATCAGTTGCGGATGCAAAGAACACAATTTCAATTAAAGAAATTGTAAGCACTTATTTACAATTAAAAAATGCCCTCACCAGAGACAATACCACCGATGCTGCAACCGCTGGAACAACATTGGAAGCCGCATTTAAAAATTTCGATAAAACCGCTTTAACAGCAGCTCAAAAGAAAACATTTGAAGATGTGGAAGACGATGCAAGAGAACATGCAGAGCACATAGGCAAAAACGGCGGAAATATTGTACATCAACGGGAGCATTTTGTAATATTGAGCAATGACATTTACGATTTAGTAAAAACATTTGGTGGTGGGCAAGTTTTGTATAAAGTTTTTTGTCCAATGTACAATAATGGGAAAGGTGCTTTTTGGATAAGCGAAACAAAGGAAATTAAAAATCCCTATTTGGGTAAAGCAATGCCTACCTGCGGTGAAATTAAAGAAGAATTAAAATAGCCATGAGCTTTACAAAAAAGTTATTGTTAGCAATAGGCATTGCATTTATAGCCATTCAATTTGTACAACCTGCCCATAACAAAAGTGATCACGCATTGTCAACTGATATTTTAAAAATAGTAAACATTCCTGATAGTGTAAATGCTATATTAAAAAATTCCTGTTACGATTGCCATAGCAATAATACGGTCTATCCATGGTATTCAAATATTCAGCCGATGGGCTGGTTAATGGCTAACCATATTAAACAAGGCAAAGAAGCGTTAAATTTTAGTGAGTTTGGCAGCTATTCACCGAGAAGGCAATTAAGCAAACTGAATGCAATTGCCAATAGCATTAGGGACGATATTATGCCCTTGTCGTCTTATAAATTGATGCACAAAAATGCACATCTCAGTACAAATAAAAAGACGATATTTATTAATTGGGCACAGCAATCAAAAGACAGCCTTTCGGGAATAAATTAAAAACTGTAATTGACAAACTTCATTAAATTATTCATGGAAATAAAAAACTATATTATATGGTATCGAATAGGAAGATAAGATACACCTGTCCGATGAAGTGCGAGGGCACAAAGGTCTATGATCAACCCGGAAACTGCCCGGTATGTAAAATGCATCTGGTTCCTGTGGATGGGAATAACAAACAAGGCGGACATCATCATACGGATATTCAACAAGAACATGGTCATGAAGCTCATGAGCAGAAAAAGGTTAAAAAAGAGAAAGGCATTACAACTGGTACCTTGATTTATACCTGCCCCATGCATCCACAGGTGAAGCAAAACAAGCCAGGCAGTTGTCCGATATGTGGTATGGATCTGGTTCCTGAAAAAGCACAGGATACCGGCGAAGAAGAAATTGCATACCGGAAGATGGCAAAGAAATTCCAGATTGCCGTGGCATTGAGTATTCCGGTATTTATTATAGCGATGTCCGATTTTATCCCTTTTCTTCATCTTGAAACCAATGTTTCAAAAAAAGTGTGGAGTTGGATAGAATTCTTCTTAGCCACGCCTGTCGTTTTTTATTCCGGCTGGGAATTCTTCAAACGTGGTTGGAGTTCCATAATACGGTGGGTGCCCAATATGTGGACTTTAATTTCCATCGGGGTTGGTGCTGCGTATTTGTTCAGTGTATTTGGTCTTCTGGTGCCCGGGATATTTCCAGCGCAGTTTAAAGACATGCAAGGAAATGTTCATTTGTATTTCGAAGCCGCCGCCGTTATACTGACTCTGGTACTATTAGGACAAGTTTTGGAGTTAAAAGCCCACAGTAAAACCAATTCGGCCATGAAAGCCTTGCTTAATCTTGTTCCGCCGGTAGCACGAATAATTCGCGACGGGAAGGAAGAAGAAATCCCTCTGGAACAAGTTAAAGCAGGTGATTTTCTGCGGGTGAAACCCGGTGAGAAGGTACCAGTAGATGGTGTTATCTCTGATGGCAACGCCTTTTTGGACGAAAGTATGATTACCGGAGAGCCTATGCCTGTGGATAAATCGAAGGGTGATAAGGTAACCGGAGGGACTATCAATGGAAAGACCGTTTTTGATATGAGAGCTGAAAAAGTGGGTAACGATACCCTGTTGGCCCGGATTATCCAGATGGTAGATGAAGCTAGCCGATCAAGAGCTCCCATTCAAAAAATAGCCGATATTGTAGCAAAATATTTTGTTCAAATCATTATAGCAATATCACTGATTACATTTGGTGTATGGGCAATCTGGGGACCACAACCGGCTTTCGTTTATGCATTTGTCAATGCGATATCAGTCTTAATCATTGCATGCCCGTGTGCACTGGGTTTGGCAACCCCAATGTCCATAATGGTAGGAACTGGACGCGGGGCGCAATCGGGGATTTTGGTAAAGGATGCACGCGCTATTGAGGAAATGAATAAAGTTGATACCCTGATAATTGATAAGACCGGCACCATTACTGAAGGAAAGCCAAGCCTTAAAGGATTTAAATCCTTTGGTCAATTAAGTGATGAGGAAATTCTTATGCTTGCTGCTTCGATTGATACCAATAGTGAGCATCCTCTGGCAGAAGCCATAGTGAAAGGGGCAAAAGAAAAAAACATCGGATTGATAAAACTGGATAACTTTGAATCCATCACAGGCAAAGGAGTACAAGGGTTGTACAAGGGGAAAAAGATTGGGCTTGGAAATCAATGGTTATTGGAAGACTTTAAGATATCTCTGAATAATGATCACAAGAAACTGGTCGAAGAATGGCAACTTTCAGGACAGACGGTAATGTATTTAATTTTAGAAAACACAGTGGAAGGTATTATTGGCGTTACCGATAAAATTAAGGAAACTTCGGCCAATGCCATTCAATCATTACAAAAGATGGGTGTAAAAGTTATCATGCTTACCGGCGATAATGAAATAACTGCCAAAACCGTAGCTGGGGAGTTAAAGCTTGATGGTTTCAAAGCCGCATGTTTGCCAGACGATAAATACAATAAAATAAAAGAATTGCAAAAACAAGGCCACATAGTGGCTATGGCTGGCGATGGTATTAATGATGCTCCAGCCCTGGCTCAGGCCAACATCGGAATAGCAATGGGTACAGGCACAGATATTGCCATGCAAAGTGCCGAAATTACACTTGTAAAAGGTGACCTGAATGGTATTGCCCGTGCAAAGGATCTTAGTGGTGAAGTCATGCGGAATATCAAACAAAATTTATTCTTTGCCTTTGTTTACAATGTACTTGGTGTGCCTATAGCAGCAGGATTATTGTATCCTTTGTTTGGAATTTTACTCAGCCCGATGATTGCAGCGGCAGCCATGAGTTTCAGTTCAGTATCCGTTATTGCTAATGCACTTCGCCTAAGAAAAAAATAAGTTCAGAACTATGCTAAACAGAATTTTAAAATACTTTCTCGAGCACCGCCTGGTCTCCGTTTTGTTACTGGTCATTTTTGTGACCTGGGGATTGGTTACGGCTCCGTTCAACTGGAATTTGGGTTTCCTGCCGCGGGATCCCGTGCCGGTGGACGCCATTCCCGATATCGGGGAAAATCAG
This sequence comes from Porphyromonadaceae bacterium, assembly GCA_007280905.1. Classification (GTDB taxonomy): domain Bacteria; phylum Bacteroidota; class Bacteroidia; order Bacteroidales; family UBA12481; genus UBA12481. Next base: position 4,279 of record QYQM01000163.1, read on the forward strand.
CAGATAGTGGCAACCGAATGGATGGGACGATCGCCCCGCGACATTGAAAATCAGGTGTCATATCCGTTATCATCTGCTTTGCTGGGTATTCCCGGGGTTAAGACTATCCGAAGTACTTCCATGTTCGGGATGTCATTCATCTATATCATCTTTAAGGATAATATTGATTTTTACTGGAGCCGATCCAGAATCCTCGAGAAACTCAATTCTCTGCCTCCCGGAATTTTGCCGCAGAATGTTCAACCTACGCTTGGCCCGGATGCTACGGCACTCGGACAGATTTTCTGGTATACCCTTGAGGGCCGCGACCCCAAAACCGGTAAACCCACCGGCGGATGGGATCCGCAGGAACTCCGGACGATCCAGGATTATTATGTCAAATACTCCCTGGCTTCAGCTGAGGGTGTTTCAGAAGTGGCTTCTATTGGGGGTTATGTTAAGGAATACCAGGTAGATATCAATCCTGAAGCTATGAAAGCATTCGGGGTTTCCGTGATGGACATTATGAATGCGGTGAGTAAAAGTAACCTCGATATTGGGGCGGAAACCATTGAGCTTAACCAGGTTGAATATGTAATCCGGGGCCTGGGTTACATCAAAAACCTCGATGATTTAAGAAGTGCCGTGGTAGCTGTGCGCGACAATATCCCTGTGCGGATCAGCGATGTAGCCCGGGTAAGCTTTGGCCCTGCAACCCGCAGGGGAGGATTGGACAAGGGTGGCGCAGAAGCAGCCGGGGCAGTGGTAGTGGCCCGCTATGGATCCAATCCAATGGCAGTCATTAATAATGTTAAAGAAAAGATCAGGGAACTCGGACCCGGATTGCCATCGAAAACCCTGGCCGACGGTACGGTTTCGAAAGTGACCGTGGTACCATTCTACGATCGCACCGGCCTGATCCAGGAAACAATCGGAACACTCGAATCTGCCCTCTCGCACGAAATCCTGATCAGCATCATTGTCATTATCCTATTGCTGATGAATCTGCAGGCTTCGTTCATCGTCTCCTTTTTGCTGCCGATCGGGGTCCTCATGACGTTTATCCTGATGCGGCTGTTCGGTGTCGAAGCCAATATTGTGGCTCTTTCAGGAATTGCTATTGCCATCGGTATCATGGTGGATATCGGGATCGTGGACATTGAGAATATAAACAGGCACCTGGAGATGCCCGGAAATCGTCAGCTTCGGGGCAAAGATCTGCTTCAGCTCATCTATACAGGCACTTCCGAGGTACGCGCTGCCGTAACTGTTGCGCTTGCCACAACAATTGCAAGCTTTCTGCCTGTCTTTGCCATGGAAGCATCTGAAGGAAAACTGTTCAGACCTCTTGCCTTTACCAAGACTTTTGCTATCACTTCATCGTATGTTCTTGGAATGGTGGTACTACCGATGCTCGCTTATTATATTTACTCACTCGATTTCGATAGAGGGCGATGGCGGAAAATCTGGAATTACCTATTGATCCTTGCGGGACCAGCCGCGGTAATTTTTCTCGGAGCCTGGCCGGCCCTGGCACTCACCCTGATCGGGTTCAACAATGTTCTCAGCAATCGCTGGCCCGAGGCACGCAAGGAGATGCCCAAATTCATCAATATCGGACTAACCGTCTTTGTTGCCGTTTATTATCTTACTGTTGAATGGCTTCCACTGGGAACCCACAGGGGAACAACCATCAACTTTCTTTTTGTGGCTGGGTTGATTGGGTTCATCTTGGCAATATTAATGACCATGATTCATTATTATGAGCGAATACTTCGATGGTGCTTGCGCAACAAGTTCAAATTTCTGCTGGTACCAGTATTCACCACACTATTCGGCTTAATGATCTGGCAGGGATTCGATAAATCATTTGGATTTGCGGGTAACGGTTTTGAGAAAATTGGTTGGAAAGTCAGGGAAACATCATTCTGGACCGGAGCCATGAAAACCTTTCCGGGAGTTGGCAAAGAATTTATGCCTGCCCTGGATGAAGGCTCCTTCCTGTTGATGCCTACCAGCATGCCTCATGCGGGGATTGAGCGTAATATCGAATACGTTCAGCAACTGGATAAACGGCTTTCCACCATTCCCGAAGTGGATCTGGCAGTTGGCAAATGGGGACGGGTAAACTCAGCTCTGGATCCGGCGCCGGTGCAGATGTTCGAGAATACCATCAATTACCGTCCTGAATTCATCCTGAATGAGAATGGCCACCGAATGAAATTCAAGGTGGATAAGGATGATAACTTTGTTCTGAAAGACGGAACCAAATACAATTGGCAGAAAGAGGAATTCAGGCTGATTCCGCGCGAAAACCTCATACCGGATGAAAGAGGGGAATATTTCAGGCAATGGCGACCGCATATTAAAAGTCCGGATGATATTTGGAATGAGATCGTTAAGGTAACTAACCTGCCGGGACTCACCTCTGCACCAAAACTCCAGCCTATTCAAACGCGGTTGGTTATGTTATCAACCGGAATGCGGGCCCCGATGGGATTGAAAGTGTATGGACCCGATCTGGAATCCATTGAAAAGGCCGGTTTGGAGTTCGAACGGGTACTGAAAGAAGTCCCTTCGATTCAGGCAACATCGGTGTTTTACGACCGGGCTGTTGGCGCTCCATACATTGAAATCAAACTGAACCGGGAAGCCATTGCACGGTATGGCCTAACCGTCAATGAAGTGCAGGAAATCCTCCAGACTGCAGTGGGTGGCATGGCCTTGTCCACAACGGTTGAGGGCCGTGAAAGATTCCCTATCCGGGTTCGGTATGCAAGGGAATTGCGTACCTCACCCGAAGACCTGAAAAAGATCCTTGTACCCTCGATGACAGGCGTTCAGGTTCCTTTGGGTGAACTGGCCGATATCATTTATACGCGCGGACCTCAGATGATTCGAAGCGAAAATACTTTTTTGAACGGTTATGTCATTTTCGACAAGGTAGCTAATAAGGCCGAAGTGGATGTGGTAGAACAAGCCAGGAAATATGTCAATGAGAAAATAGAATCCGGCGAACTAAAGTTGGCATCCGGCGTATCCTTCAAATTTGCGGGGAATTATGAGCAGCAGATACGGGCGACCAAGCGGTTGGCCGTAGTAATTCCAATCAGCCTGATGATTATTTTCCTGCTTCTGTTCTTCCAGTTTAAAACAGTTACCGCATCAACGATTCACTTTTCCGGCGTTTTTGTTGCCTTTTCCGGTGGTTTTATCTTTTTATGGCTATACGGGCAACCCTGGTTCATGAACTTTGCGGTAGCCGGAATGAATATGAGGCATCTGTTTCAGATGCATGAAATAAACCTGAGCGTTGCGGTGTGGGTGGGTTTTATTGCTCTGTTCGGAATTGCCACTAATGATGGGGTGATCATGGGAACCTATATACACGATGTGTTCGAGAGGCGAAAACCTGCAACAGTGGATGCTGTTCGTGAGGCTGTGGTTGAAGCCGGAAAAAAACGTGTCCGACCTGCCATGATGACCGCTGCTACCGCCATTATCGCGCTGCTGCCGGTTCTTACATCCACCGGGAAAGGGGCCGATATAATGGTTCCGATGGCCATACCAACATTCGGCGGAATGACCATCCAGATTATGACCGTTTTCGTCGTTCCTATCCTCCAAAGCATTTGGCGGGAAAGGGCCGTTAAAATTGAAATCAGGAAAATTAAAGCTAATGAGGAGAATTTAAATGTTAATCAATAACATACGACCGCGCATTATTTTCCTGATCAAACCTGTGTTGTGCATTGTTTTTTTAGCATCATGGGCCACAGCGGGTGCGCAGCAAGCTGATTCCCTCGCCGGATTCCTGAAGGAGGCCGCATTAAACAATCCTGGCTTAAAAGCCAAATACTCAGGTTATCTGGCAGCGTTGGAAAAAGTTCCGCAAGCAGGTGCTTTGCCTGATCCTGAGGTACAATTCAGCTTCTTTATTACACCGATGGAACTTGTAGGAGGAAACCAGGTGGCTGATATCAGGCTCATGCAAATGTCACCCTGGTTTGGCACGTTAAGAGCCGCTAAAGATGAAGCATCAAAAATGGCACTGGCCCGCTTTGAAGAGATGAATAGTGCTAAGAATGAACTGTTTCTTCAGGTTAAAAGTTCGTGGTACCAGGTATACCGGACGAAGAAGGTGATCGTGGTAACTGAAAAGAATCTTGCCCTTTTACGATCGTTGGAACGGATGGCGCTGATCAGGTTTAAAGCAGCCGGTATATCATCATCAGGTGGAACAGGTGGAACTTCATCCGGTATGGAAACCGCTCAAAAAACCGGAAATTCAGGTATGGCTGGAGGCAATATGGGCAGCACATCCGCCAGATCCGGCGGGAAAAGTGCCGGCATGCCAAATTCATCGGATGCTTCAATGGGCAGCAGCAATCAGGGTGGATTGGTTAACATTTTAAGGGTTCAGATTGAAATCGGCTCGCTTGAAAACCGTCTTGCATTGCTTAAGGATCAGCTTATCACCGAAAAAACTCGATTTAACAGCTATTTGAACCGTAAACCGGATATCGAAGTCTTTGTAAGTGATTCGTTGATGGAAGCCACCTTGCCCGGTTCATTAGCCCTTCTGGCCGACAGTATTGTGAACAACCCGATGATTAAGATGTATGAGGCCGATAGGGCGGCAAATGAAGCCAAAATAAAAATGGTGACCCGGATGGGGTATCCCATGGTTGGGATCGGCTTAAACTATTCCCTGATACAAAAACGCCCGGATGCTACTTCCATGATGAACGGTCAGGACATGATTATGCCGATGTTTACGGCTACTTTGCCCATTTACCGTAAAAAGTACAACGCCTTGCGCCGGGAGGCCGAATTCCTTCGCGATGCCTCTGCCGAATCAGCTCAAAACGTCCGGAATGAACTGACCGTTAATTATCAGGAGGTTGTACAGCTTTATAACGATGCCGACAGACGGGTGGAACTATTTAAACGCCAGGCATCCTTAGCCGAGAAATCCATAACGCTTCTGATTGCTTCGTTTTCGGCAGCCGGTACCGATTTCGAAGAGATCCTTCGAATGCAGCAGCAATTGCTTGACTATGAGTTTAAACAGATTGAAGCACTGGTCGATCGGAATGTGGCAATTGCCACTTTGATATCAATCATTTCGTCTAAATAATATCGAGATAAATATATGAAAATCAATAAATTAATAAAGAATACCTACCTGCGGATGTCCCTGTTGCTAATTGCAGGTTTCTTTTCAGGTTGGCTGGTTTTTCACCGGTCGCAGACTGTACAAAAATCGGAAACGGTTGTCAGCGAGAAGAAAAGCACGATCTGGACATGCTCTATGCATCCTCAGATCCGGCGGGATGCACCCGGGCAATGTCCGATCTGCGGAATGGATTTGATTCCATTAATACAGGATGCAGCTCAGATTGACCCAAACTCAATTTCCATGACCGAAGATGCGGCTAGGATTGCCGAAGTGCAAACCACAGTCGTGACCAGGCAGGAACCGGTAAAAGAAGTACGGCTGTATGGAAAAATCCAGGCTGACGAACGGTTGCTTCAAACACAGTCCGCCCATCTGGCCGGACGAATTGAACAGTTATTGATAAACTTTACGGGAGAAGAAGTCCGTAAAGGCCAAACCATTGCCCAGATTTATTCGCCATTAATGGTGACTGCCCAACAGGAATTATTTGAAGCGCTGAAAATGAGAGATACATCAATAATTTCAGCTGCACGCGACAAATTGAGACAGTGGAAATTTACCGACGGTCAAATTGCTGAAATTGAAAGGAGCGGAAATGTTAAAAGTGTTTTTGACGTTACAGCCACTGTTTCAGGTATTGTTACTGCCAAAAAGGTTAATAAGGGCGACTATGTACAGCAGGGATCAGCCCTGTATGAGATTGCCGATCTGAGTCATGTGTGGGCATTGTTTGATGCCTATGAAAGCGATCTGCCCTGGATTAAGCAGGGTGACAAGGTCACCTTTACGCTGCAATCTTTGCCCGGCAAAGAGTTTAACGGTGTCATCGCATTTATCGACCCTGTGATTAATCCACAAACCCGGGTAGCCCGTTTACGCGTGGAGGTAGCAAATAGCGGTAATATCCTAAAACCCGAAATGTTTGCCACCGGCTATTTAAAAAACCGGCTTGCCTCACAAGGCAAAAGTTTGGTAATTCCTCAATCGGCTGTATTATGGACTGGAATCCGTTCCATTATTTACATTAAAGTTCAGGGAGCTTCCCAACCGACCTACATGATGCGCGAAATTACGCTTGGACCGGATCTGGGAGACAGTTATGTGGTACTTGACGGGCTTGAAGAAGGTGAAGAAATCGTGACCAATGGTACCTTCAATATTGATGCTTCTGCCCAGCTTATGGCTATGCCAAGCATGATGAACCGTAAGAAGGATAGCACAATTGCCCCGGATGCAACGAAAAGAATTACAACTAATCCCGATCTGCAAGTTCAGCTTGCTAACATGTATTCAGCCTATAAGGAATTGAAGAATGCGTTTGTAAATTCTGATGTGAAAAAGGCTTCTGCAGCAGCGGGTCACATTACAGATAAGCTGAAAAAGGTTGACATGAATTTGATCGGGCAAGATCAGATGGACTCATGGATGGACCATGTTAAAACTCTTGAATCTGAATCACAAAGAATTATTAAAAGTTCTGATATTGACCAACAAAGGCAATCTTTTTCCGTTATCAGTAATGTCCTTTACAAGGTCTTGAAGAGTTACGGAACAAGTGAACCTGTGTATTATCAATATTGTCCGATGGCATTCAATAACAAAGGAGCATACTGGTTAAGCGAATCCGATAAGATCTCTAATCCATATTTCGGTCAGTCTATGCTGACCTGTGGAGAGACCAGGGAGATAATTAAGAACTAACATTTTGTACAACTAAAATTGTATTACTGATGGCCGGTCTTTTACTGATCGGCATGGGAGTTTTTGCTATGGGAAAGAAAACTGAAAAGGTTAAAGTCTCGGGTAATTGCGGGATGTGTGAAACCAGAATCGAAAAAGCAGCAAAGGGTGTTAATGGGGTTAAAAGCGCGGATTGGGATCAGAAGACCAAACAGTTGGAAATTTCTTATGATGAGACAAAAACCAACATGGAAACAATCCGGAAAGCCGTCGCAACCGTTGGACATGACACCGGGAAGTTTAATGGTTTTTAACAAATATTTAGCAGCCAGTGTTTTTAATATAATAATATTTACATGTTTCGTTTATCATTGTGAATGATAAGGAAAATTACAAATAGTGTGTTGGTTTTGGTCCTGTTATTAACAACAACAGGTTTTACCTACCATTATCACTATTGCTGCCATACACTGGTTAAGTTTTCAATACTTCACACCCCGAAACCGTGCTGTGAGAATCCGGAAGATTGCTGCAGCGATAAAGCGGTTACCTTGCAGTATAAGACTGATTACCTTTTAGCGGCGCATTTCCTTGATTTATCGGTTGCCGGGATTGACCTGCAATTGGTCGCGTTTGATCTAGAGGATATTCAACCAATAGAGGTTGACCAACAGAAATTTCCGGAGGAATCACCACCACCCAGAGTCAGTGTGCGGCTTGCCCTGCTGCAACAGTATCTTATTTAGCCTCTAATTTTTAGCCAGTCCATTTAACGGCTGTTAAAGCGATTACCATATCCTGGCATTTATGATGTCTCATTAAATAAAAAACCATAAACTCAATTCAGTTAATCTTTAAAAAATAAACAAATGAAAAAAATCATTCTTTCCCTATTCTCATTTGCAATGTTGTTTTCACTAACGCAATGCAAACAGAAATGATGAATAACATGATGAGCATGTGGAGCTCCGATTCTTCCATGTGTAAAATGATGATGGGATCAATGCAATCACGCCCCAATGTGATGAAGTCAGCACAGGGTATGTGCGACATGAATGGAATGAAGATGGAACAAAAGAAGGAAGAGCATCTGCAGCATCATCAGCAATAAGTTTGACAACTCAATAATTCAGATAAATAATAACGCATGAAAGCATTAGTTTATCTTGGTCCCGGGAAAAAATTCTGGGAAGAGAAACGAAAAACAATGAAATCACAAATTATCATTCTGAACACAATGCTCGTTTTTGTATTTTCTTTTGGTGTAATACATAATTGCAACGCACAAATTATTCTTGATATAAACGATTTACCGGTTGCAAGCGATATACAAATTTCCATTAAAGTGAACGGTCTGCAGGCAGCAACCCTATCACCGGGAAACGCAGGGATAAATGTGCAATGGGATTTCAGCAACCTGAATCCCTGCTGCGGTACTCCCGAAGCATCATACGACACTGTTGTTTGGGGGGACCATGCCTCAACTGCCAACGCGGGCTATTTCCCGCTTTCAGATATAGTTAGGAAAGAAAATTGCTTTACCTATCATTCCCATGTTACTCATCAGGATGAAACACAATGTTATTTCAGCCACTATGTAAAGGACACAATGGGGTTATGGCGCTACGGCATGGAAGATCCTGTGAATTTTCTTTTCGTCTCATACTGGAATTTTTTTCCTTTGCTTTCCTTTGGGGATTCCCTTAAAACTATTACAAAGATTCACGTTCCTGTTTCTAATGACAACATTAGGGTTTATCACATTTTAAGTACTTCGGTGGCTGATGCATGGGGCGTTATTACCACTCCCGATACGACCGCGAATGTTATTCGTATTTATACGGCCGAAATAGTTTACGACAGTTTATATGTGAACGGCAAACTTCAACAAAACGTAGTTTATGCCGGCAATTATTATTACAGATGGTATGCCAAAAATCTTGGCTTTCCGGTTTTGGAAATAGCTAAAGGAATGCAAACCCAACAGCCACCTTTTGATCAACAGGTACGATATTCTTCTCATCTCAATACTCTGCTTTCTGTTCCTGAAAATGATGTTTCTGATAAGGTTCGAATTTTCCCTAATCCGTTTTCATCTTTTATCAATATTTATTTTGGAGAAAACAACAAAAACTCATCACTTTCAATTTTTGATGCAACAGGTAAGACAGTTATGAAAATAACAAGCGTCAATTCAGAATACAAAGTTCAGGCAAGTGAACTTTCACCGGGCATCTATTTCTATGAAATTGTCAACAAACAAAAAGAAATATTCCGAGGGAAACTCATTAAAAACAACTACTAATGAAACACACAAATTTGTTCTTGCTGCTTCGCGCAGCATTCATTACTGCAATGATTGCAATATCTGTCGATGGTTTTTCCCAGTGTCACGGAGGCGGAACAAACCAAGGCAATCATTCTTCTCATTCGTCATCCCCCGGCAAATCAGGTAAATCCGGCACAACATCACTATATGTATGTCCGATGCATCCTGAGGTGCAATCAGAAATTGCAGGTACATGCCCAAAATGCGGAATGACCCTGGAGAGGAAAAAAATTACCGGAAGCAAAGCCAGTAAAAGGATATATTACTACTGTCAGGAGCACCCATCTTACGAATCTGATAAAAAAGGCAAATGCAGTACTTGTGGAAAGAAACTGAAAAAAGCACAAGAGTTTTTTTATGAATAAATCCAAGCCCGAAATGAATCAAAATCTGAAAAGCATCATTGACCAATATACAAAGCCGACAAGGAGTCGGTGTACAATACATGGTTTATTAATAACGAAGAGCGCTTGAAAGCATTCCGTTCTATCCGTAGGGGTGTAATGCAGGTAATTGATGATATTAAAAATATCCGGTTCGGAAACGATTTCAAGGGTAGTTCACTGGAATTTGTGCTCAACTGTATTACCGGGCAAAAACAGGTATCAGTATTCCCAGAAGTCCATAAATAACAGCTATTGCAAAGAATCCAAAATAGATTTTGCCTAAAGTCTCCCCGAGCCAGAAAGCCAAACCCAGGCTGGCAAAAAGAATGAATAAAAATAGAGCCGCCCTTTCAAGCAATGTCTCGATATGCTTTCCAATATCTTCCATTAATACATTTCCTTTGCTCTTAGATTAAAGACTTATTGCAACTTGCTGCTATCGCGGTTTTCCCATACAAACTGTTCATTCCTGACCACATGAAGTGCGGGAACCTTTCTGAAGAAATAATTGAAATAGATCCATTTACCTGATGCAAACCTGCGATAGGTTGGAGATCCCTTGGCTCCGGCAAAATCAAGAGCAATTCTATGTAATAACCTGGGAACCAAATTTTTAACCAGATTGCGACGACGAGTATCATCTAATTCGAGTGCTTTAACAACCTGGGGAGTAACATTGTCATTACCAGTAATTTGCAGCCCTGATCCCCCAAACTGTTTGAGAAGCTGGGGCATTTCATCCTTCCCGCGGAAATCGGTCAATAAGAAAATCCCATTTGGCCGCAGCAAACGCCTGACTTCCTCAAGAAACAGGTTCACATCTTCATAGCGGTGACTGGATTCGACATTGATGATCACGTCGAAAGAATTATCAGGCAATGACACAGCCTGAGCATCGCCCTGCATGAATGACAATCCGGGTTTGCCCCAGAAATTATTGCAGAATTCAATGGCAGAAGGGTCTCTGTCAATACCCACTGCCGATGAAGGCTTGAGAAGCTTGGCCAGAAAAGCCAAACCTCCACCCCGGCCGCAGCCGATTTCCAGAATATCCTTATTTTCCAGGTCGTGAGCCCTTACCAATTGATGGTAAAGCTGGATCGGGTATCTGTTTATCTCATCAGATGGTTCGAGGGGCATTTTGTGTGAGTCCTCGGCATATCCGTAATTCATAAAAATAATTTCAGCCTTCTTATCAACACTGTTTACGAAACGATACCATCTTCTGAAAAATCCCCCCACGAAAGTGTCAACGATGAGCTTTTTTATACCTCTCACGATGCAAATTATTACTGTTACCTGTGTTAAAGAAACAGTACTTTATTGACAAAGCAAAATCAATCTTCGTTATTGAACCTTTTAACTGCCGGAATGGTCGCCTTTTACTTGTTCAAACACCATTATTGACTTCATTGGCATGGACAATCTTTTTCGAAAGCTGAACTCTTCCGTAATCTGCCGTTATATCTAAGATTGCAAGATCCTTACCCGCTTTTATTTCATCGAATCGAAGAAAGAATTTTATTTGGTATTTACCTTTACCTAATGTAATGTCAGGACCGTAAACCAAATGTTTTTCATTGCATAATCAGGACCACTCCAGCATACGCCGGATAGGAATCTCGGCAAGTAGGCGAATATTTTCAGGAACAGTTACTTCCGGCCATTCATATTTCAAGGTGAGATAGATTTTCTTCAGATTGTGAAGTTTCATGAATTTACAGTCATTGCAGGCACAGGTGCTGTCCTTCGGGGGTGCGGGAATAAAAAGCTTATCCGGGTTGGCTTTTTTCATCTGATGCAGGATTCCGGATTCAGTGGCGACAATATAAGTATCCCCGGCATCGCTTTTAGAGAAATTCAGCAAGGCCGATGTCGAACCGATAAAATCTGCAACAATCCGGATGGGTTTCTGGCATTCCGGATGGGCAATGATCTTTGCATCAGGGTATTCATTCTTCAGCAGCAATATCTTCTCTAGAGAAAATTCCTCATGCACATGACAGGCACCATCCCAAAGCAGCATTTCCCTGCCGGTCAAACTGTTCAGGTAGTTTCCGAGATTCCGGTCGGGGGCAAAAATGATTTTTTGATTTTCCGGAAAATGCTGAATAATCTGTACCGCATTGGTTGAGGTGCAGCAAACATCGGATAAAGCCTTGATGGCGGCACTGGTATTCACATAGGTCACTACCATGTGATCAGGATGTTCGTTGCGGAATACAGCAAATTCATCGGGCGGACAGGAATCAGCCAGTGAACACCCGGCCATCCGATCGGGTATCAGCACTTTTTTTTGGGGGGAAAGAATTTTAGCCGTTTCCGCCATAAAATGGACCCCGGCAAAAACAATCATATCTGCACTGGTTTCGGATGCCTTGCGGGATAAATCTAAACTGTCGCCCACGAAATCAGCAATATCCTGTATAGCTGCCTCCTGATAATAATGTGCCAGGATAACCGCATTCTTTTCTTTGAGTAATTCCCTGATTCCATCGACCAGATTGATAAGGCTGTCGACAGGTTCATCAACGAATCCTTTTTTCACCCACGAATCTTTCATATTCTTCTGTTGTACCTGAAATGCAAAAGTAGAAATAAATCATTCCTCAACCGAACGTTTCTTCAAACTGCGGAAATAGTCTGAAACCATATTCTGATCCGCTTCATTGGTTCCTGTTCTGAAAGTGTCTTCAAAAGCTTCGCCGGCCATCAATTCTGCCGGCTTTCCCTGCAGCAGCACCCCGCCCTTTTGCAGCAGCCATAAGTGATCGGCAGTATGGATAGCCAGATCCAGGTCGTGCGTGGAGAACAGGATGCTTTTTCCGGTTTCATCGGCCAGGGTGCGTAATAACCGCATGATCGATATCCGGTTGGACAGATCGAGGTGGGCTGTTGGTTCATCCAGAATGATCAGGGGAGTATCCTGTACCAGCGCTTTGGCCAGTAGAGTTCTCTGTTGTTCCCCGTCGCTCAGCTCATTGAAGAACCGGTTGGAATAGCTCTGCAGTCGCACCTGTTCAAGCGCGGTCCTGATCCGGTCATTGTCATTGCTGCCGGCACGGCCCAACCAGTCGGTGTACGGATACCTGCCCATCGAAACCAATTGAAATACAGTAAGATTCCTAACATCGATCCGATCAGTAAGAACTACGCTAAGCATTCGCGCTGTTTGCCGCACCTGGTTGCTCCGGATCGTTTGTCCCATCACTTTTACTGATCCGGAGATCGTTGGCTGCAATCCGGCCAGCGTTCGCAAAAGGGTTGATTTTCCCGATCCGTTAGGACCCAGCAAACCAATAACCTGCCCGCGTTCAATGGTCAGATGAAGATGCCGGGCCAGAACCAAAGGCAATCTTCCCGAATAGAGATATCCGATCGCCAGATCATGCGATTCCAATACCATGTTATTTGGCTGGGGTTGGCTCATGATTCAACAGGAGTTCGTCCGCGACGGTTTCTGAGAATAACCCAAATGACTACCGGTGCTCCAAAAATAGCAGTGACTGTATTGATCGGCAGCACCTGGTTTGAGGCCGGAAGTTGGGCAAGAATATCACAAATGAGCATAATGATTGCTCCGCACATCAAAGTGGCCGGAGTCAACCGGCGGTGATCAGATGTTCTGAGGATAGCCCTGGCCAGATGCGGAACCGCAACGCCCACAAAGGCAATCGGACCGGTAAAAGCAGTTATGGCACCGGTTAATAAACTTGTTATCAATATAATAACGATTCTCGACCGTTTAACATTAACACCGATTACCCTGGCATGGTTCTCACCTAAAAGTAAGGCATTGAGTGGTTTTCTAAGAATCAACCCAGCGAAAATCCCGGCAATTACCAATGGTGTCAAAAGTTTCAGATGCGGAGCTGTTACCGCACTGATGTCGCCAAACGTCCAAACCAGAAAACTCTTAACCGTATCGGGATCAGCAAAATATTGCAACAGGCTGACGATGGCCCCGGTAGCGCTTCCGAACATCATTCCGATGATCAGGATGGATACCGAATCGGCTACCCTGACGGACACCAGGATCACAAAGAGCATGACAGCCAGAGCCCCGGCCATGGCTGCAATTACCATTCCCCAGTGACCAAAAGGTAGCGCCTGAACCAGGGCATTTCCGCCGAACCAGGATGAGGCCATAACCAGCAAAGCCACACCCAGACTGGCACCGGAGCTGATACCTAGGACGAATGGTCCGGCCAATGGATTCCTGAAAAGGGTCTGCATAAGGAGTCCGCATAAGGCCAATCCCGAACCGGCAAGGATTGCCGTAATGGCTTTGGGCAATCGGAGGCTCCAAATAATATAATCCACATTCTGGTTATCTGATTTGCCAAGCAGAACATCAGAAAAATCTTTAAACGAAAGACGAACACTGCCGAACAGCAAATCCCCGATAAAGGCGAGAATCAATATTCCAGCCAGTACCGCGAAAATCCATCCGGATCGCTTTGATGTCATCTTATTAATTAAATATCAATGGTTTATAATAATTCCACACATGATCAGGCATTAATCCCGGATGTGCAATAGCCAATAAATCGGCAAGGACCCTATCAGGCCGGACTACAGCACTCTCCCAGAAATCATTTCCACCATGGGAATTAACGCGGTTAAACACGCTGAACACCCGGTGTTCTTTCAATGCACTGAAAACGGAATATCGTGCCTCTGCCCCAATTAATTGAGAAAGAGATTCCACATTGACGTTGATCCAAACCGGCGCATCAGCCAATTGATACACAACGGATTCAAAGCTCAGCGCCAGACTGGCTGACTGGTCAGTATTCTTCCATAGATAGTCCATTCCGGCATCCTCAAAAAACCGGGCCATATAATTTTTCCCTCCGGGCATGTACCAGGTGCCTTTAAACACGTTACCTGTAAGTACTTTGATCTTTTCCGAAGCTTCACGGCCCAGTTTAGCGCAGGCCAGGTAATTCTTTTCGATCAGATCAAAAAGTGAATCAGCTTCCCTGATCTTGCCCGTTATCATTCCGAAAACCTTGATCCATTCCGCCCGCCCAAGAGGGGTCGATTCCATCCATTCCAGCACAAACATCACCGGAATGCCCATCCTGGTCAATCTTGCATCGGGGTTAAACTGTCCGTCGATGCCCGTTTGTAAAACCAGATCGGGTTTACTGGCAATAAGGTATTCCAAGTTATACTCCAGATCATGCCCCATGCGAACCAGATCACCTTTCAGAAACCGGTTGAACAACACAGTGTCGTATAATCTTTCCGGATTGTTGCAGCCGATAAGCTGATCACCTGCACCAATGGCCGACAGGAATCCGGCCTGAGTGGTGGAAGATGCAGCCAGGCTCTTCACCGGGACCACGATATCAGTATAACCGTCCTTTGGTTTAACTCCGTATTTGGATTGAACAAGCCGGTAACGGGCAATCTCTTTCCCTGCTCTGATTGGATCAGATATTATCAGTATAGTTCCTGCCGCACTCCTTTCAAACCGGAAACCTTTTGCATAGGTAACCGACAGCAAAGAGGTATCCGGATTTCGGAAAGCTTTCGAAATATCCACCGCCGGCTGCTGCCTCCCCTGACACCCTGCAAGAACCAGAAAGACAATAATTACTGATATAAGCGCAAAGTACTTGTCATCCCCGCGAAGGCCGGGACCCCGTTGCTTACAACGAATGCTTCCTTTGTCACCCCGTGACGCTGTACTTAGTCTCATTTCCTTTTTTGAGTCACGAAGATAATGCTTCGGATTTTATCATACCTTAGAATCATTCTAAATAGTAAAAAAGGATATCTTTGCGATCGGTTATGACATTAGCAGAACTTCAAACTGGTCAGAAAGGCGTGATCACCAAGGTGAAAGGCCGTGGTGTGTTCCGCAGGCGGATCATGGATATGGGTTTCATTCATGGCAAGGAAGTCACGGTGATTAAATCGGCTCCGCTTCAAGATCCCATTGAATATCTGATAATTGGATATAATGTATCCTTACGGCGCTCCGAAGCTGAACTGATAGAAATAGTACCGGCCGGAGCTCCTGTCATCCCCGCGAAAGCAGGGACCCCGTCACGCTACACGGAGGCTAGCAAGGGAGTGAAGGAGCAAAGTGCATGGCACGAAAGAGTCCCCGAAATGAATGTCGTGGTTAGCGAGGGGGTCCCTGCCTTCGCGGGGATGACAAGTGCTCCAGTCAGCCCCGTGAAAACCATGATTGAGGTCGCCCTTGTGGGTAACCCCAATTGCGGCAAAACATCGATTTTCAACCTGGCCAGCAACTCACGGGAACATACCGGGAATTACGCCGGAGTGACAGTGGACTCCAAAATTGCTGAAATCCAAATAGATAATCAAACTTTCCAGCTCACAGACCTTCCGGGCACCTATTCCCTCAGTACATATAGTCCCGATGAATTATTCGTCCGTGATCAGCTTTTATTCGAACATCCGGATGTGGCCATAAATGTCATTGATGCTTCAAACATTGAGCGCAACCTTTATTTGACCACGCAATTGATCGATATGGATATTCCGGTTGTGATCGCGCTCAACATGTATGACGAACTTGAGCAAAGCGGCCATATACTCAATCATGAACTCCTCGGTAAAATGCTGGGAATCCCGGTGGTTCCAACTGTCGGTATCAAAGGAACCGGTATTGATCAGTTGTTCAGGAAAGTAATCGAGGTGATGGAAGGAAGGGATAGAATTACACGCCATATTCATATCCCGTATGATCCTGAAATAGAGATCAGTATAAAAAAAATACAAGATAAATTATGGGATTCACCTGATTTCTCCGACCGCTTTTCAAGCCGGTTCCTGGCGATAAAGTTGTTGGAGCACAATCCGGAGATCCTGAAATCGGTAAACGGGATAACAGCAACAGAGGAACTCACACAATTGGCAGATAAGGAAATCGCCCGCATTGAAAGCTTTTACAAGCAGGATGTTGAAAGCCTTCTTACCGATTCAAGATATGGGTTTATTTCAGGTGCTTTGCGTGAAACCCTGAAAAAGAAAGTGATCCCGGAAGACCGGAGAACTCCTACATCCAGAATTGATAGTATCCTGACTCATAAGTGGTTAGGTTTTCCTATTTTCCTGCTGTTTCTGTGGATCATGTTTCAATCGACCTTTAACCTCGGAAAATATCCGGTTCAGGGAATTCAAGCTGCCGTTCAGGCTTTATCGGGATGGCTTCATCTTGCCCTCCCGATAGGTATTCTGAAAGATTTTCTGATTGACGGCATCATTGGCGGTGTTGGAGGAGTAATCATATTTCTTCCTAACATTCTGATTCTCTTCTTTTTCATTTCATTTATGGAAGATACCGGCTATATGGCCAGGGTAGCGTTTATAATGGACAAACTGATGCATCTGATCGGCTTGCATGGGAAATCCTTTATTCCGCTCATCATGGGTTTCGGATGCAATGTTCCGGCCATTATGGCAACCCGCACCATTGAAAACCGCGGCGACCGGCTCATGACGATGCTGATTCTTCCTTTGATGTCATGCAGTGCCCGCTTACCGGTATACATTTTGATTGCCGGGGTGATTTTCCCCAGCCAGGCAGCCAATGTAATTTTCGGACTGTACCTGGTCGGAATTGTATTATCCATTTTGATGGCATTGATTCTCAGGAACACCCTGTTTCGTCACCAGGAGGCGCCATTTGTAATGGAATTGCCGCCTTACCGCAGCCCCCATTCAAACGCCATCTTAAAACACATGTGGTTCAGAAGCCGCCTATACTTAAAGAAGATGGGCGGAGTCATACTAATAGCATCCATGATCATCTGGGCTTTGGGCTATTTTCCGAGAACCTCGGAAAATAAAACCCTGCAGTTGGAAGGTTCCGCGATCGGACATATTGGCCGTGCTGTTCAACCTGTGCTTGCTCCGCTTGGCTTCGACTGGAAAATGTCGGTCGCAGTGCTATCCGGAATCGCCGCTAAAGAAGTGGTTGTAAGCACGATTGGCGTTTTATATCAGGACGGAGATCCTAGCTCATCCATGCAAGACCGAATGATGAAATCGAAACATACCGAAGGCCGCTTGAAAGGTCAAAATGTATTTTCCCTTCGGGCCGGACTGGCATTTATGCTTTTTGTCCTGATTTATGTTCCGTGCATCGCGGTACTTGCGGCAATCCGCCGGGAATCGGGAAAATGGAAATGGTCGGCACTGATGATAGGCTACATGACCATTCTTGCCTGGATCGTTGCCAGGTTAGGCTACTTCGTCACCAGCCTCTTCTGACTCCGGCATTCAATGCCCTACCGGAAATAAAAAAAAGGCGGTTGCCCGCCTTTTCGTTAATGCCTTATCGGTTGAATCGGGGATTCGGTCTCCTCGGTCCCTCGGCGGGTCCTTCAGTGCGCGGACGAGCCTTCTTAACAACGATCCGGCTACCTTTAAAATCAGTCTCATTCAGCTCATCTATAGCAGCTTGAGCTTCACGATCGTCAGGCATCTCCACGAAACCAAATCCTTTTGACTGGTTGGTATCGCGATCCATGATCACTTTAGCCGAATCAACGCGGCCGTAAGTTTCGAAAAGCCCTTGAAGGTCTTCACCTTGTGTGTCAGAGCTTAACTTTGCAACAAAAATGTTCATAATAAAGGGAAAAAAAGAGTTATTAAAAAATTGATAAACAAAGATCATGCTTTTTTAATTAATAACCATATCAAAGTCAAATTATTGGATTAAAGTTTTTTACAGAAAATTGATCAATCACTGGGAACTGACCGGGACCATGTTCCATGCTGATGCTTTATTTTTATCTTCGCCCTAAACTGTACATGGATTTCATGGTCAACGAACTGGCTGACGAACGCCCGCCGGCCAACATTATGCATAAACCGACAACTGACAACCGACAACCCATAACCGATCCAATGGATTTCACCTTAACTTCTGAATTTCTTCCCACCGGTGATCAGCCTGATGCAATCCGTCAGCTGGTTGAAGGTGTTAATAGTTCAATCCCTTATCAAACCTTGCTTGGCGTTACCGGTTCAGGAAAAACCTTTACGATTGCCAATGTTATTCAGCAAGTTCAACGACCTACCCTGGTATTGAGCCATAATAAAACATTGGCTGCTCAGCTTTATAGCGAGTTTAAGGCTTTCTTCCCGGAGAATGCCGTTGAATTTTTCATTTCTTATTATGATTATTATCAGCCGGAAGCTTACCTGCCGATCAGCGACACCTATATCGAGAAAGATCTGGCTATTAACGACGAAATCGAAAAGCTCCGGCTGAGCGCCACCTCTTCCCTGTTATCAGGCAGAAGAGATGTAATTGTTGTAGCTTCCGTCAGTTGCATCTATGGAATCGGAAATCCGGATGATTTTCACAAGAATACCATCACGATTCAACAAGGCCAGACCCTTTCACGAAACAAATTCCTGAGAATGCTGGTAGATAGTTTATACAGCCGGAATGAGGTTGAGTTCAGTCATGGGAATTTCAGGGTCCGGGGAGATACCGTCGATATCCACATAGCATACGGCGACGTAGCCTACCGGGTGATATTCTGGGGCGATGAAATTGAAAGTTTAGAGATTATTGACCCGGCATCAGGTTACTCCAAAGATAAACCTGATGCTCTGACTATCTACCCGGCTACTATCTTTGTGACAACCAAAGAGAGGATCAAGACTGCCATTCACCAGATCCAGGATGATATGGTCCTACAGGCGGCCTTTTTTCATGAAATCGGCAAACACCTGGAAGCCAAACGATTGGAGGAGAGAACAACTTTTGATCTGGAGATGATCCGCGAATTGGGACACTGCTCGGGTATTGAAAATTACTCGCGGTATTTTGATGGCCGTGCTCCGGGCACACGTCCGTTTTGCCTGCTCGACTATTTTCCCAATGATTTTCTGATGGTTGTTGATGAGAGCCACGTAACCATTCCTCAAATCCGTGCCATGTATGGCGGCGACCGTTCCCGGAAGCAGAATCTGGTGGAATACGGGTTCCGTTTGCCGGCAGCAATGGACAATCGTCCCCTGAAATTCGATGAATGGGAAGCACTTACTATGCAGACGATCTTTATGTCGGCTACGCCTGCACCCTATGAATTGGAAAAATCAGAAGGAATTGTGGTTGAACAGGTTATCCGCCCGACCGGACTGCCGGATCCGGTTATCGAGGTGAGGCCTTCAGGAAACCAGATCGACAACCTGCTTGGCGAAATCCGTTTACGTGTTAAACTGAATGAAAGGGTTTTAGTCACCACACTTACCAAAAGAATGGCCGAGGAACTAACCAGATACCTGAGTAAAATCAACATCAATTGCCGTTATATCCATAGCGATGTTGAAACGCTTGAGCGTGTGGAAATCATAGCCGGGTTGCGAAGCGGTCAATTTGATGTGTTGATAGGTGTTAATTTATTGCGCGAAGGATTGGACCTGCCAGAGGTATCATTGGTAGCCATACTCGATGCCGACAAGGAAGGATTTCTGCGTTCAGAGGTTAGTCTGACCCAGACTGCTGGACGTGCGGCGCGAAATCTGAACGGGCTGGTAATTATGTATGCCGACCGGATTACGCAAAGCATGAAGCGGGCAATGGATGAGACTAACCGCCGTCGGGAAAAGCAGCTGAAATACAATGAGATGAACGACATTACCCCGCAGCAGATTATCAAGGCTCAGCGGTCGGGTATTGCCGAACTGAAGGGCAAGCAAGGCAAGAAAGCTTACTTTGAAAGAGAAAAACCGGACATCGCTGCTGATCCTGTAATCAGGTATATGGATAAATCCGCACTGGAATCCCTCCTGAGCCAAACCAAAGCAATGATGAAAAAGGCGGCAGCTGATCTCGACTTTATCGAAGCCGCGCGGTTACGTGACGAGATGTACGCGATAGAACGAAAGATCAAGGGAGCGTAAGAAAGGAAGTTACTTATCCTAAATAAGTCTTCAGCAGTTTACTCCGCGAAGTATGCCTTAAACGGCGGATGGCTTTTTCTTTGATCTGGCGGACGCGCTCACGGGTTAGTCCGAATTTTTCCCCGATTTCCTCCAGGGTCATTTCAGAGCAGCCAATACCAAAGAAAAGCTTTATAATATCCTGTTCGCGTTCCGTAAGAGTGGCGAGGGCGCGATCGATTTCCCGGCTGAGTGACTCATTAATAAGAGCGTGATCCGCATTCGGCGAATCATCGTTGATCAGGACATCAAGCAGGGAATTAGCCTCGCCTTCAACAAAAGGAGCATCAACGGAAATATGCCGCCCTGAAACCCTGAGAGTGTCAGAAATTTTTTCAGCCGGAAGATCCAGAACAATCGACAGTTCTTCGGCGGATGGCTTTCTTTCATTCTCCTGTTCGAAACGGGAGTAGGCTTTGTTGATTTTATTGAGTGATCCAACCTGGTTCAATGGAAGCCGTACGATTCGTGATTGCTCCGCAAGAGCCTGAAGGATGGATTGGCGAATCCACCATACCGCATAGGAGATGAATTTAAATCCACGGGTTTCATCAAACTTTTCAGCAGCTTTAATCAATCCCAGATTTCCTTCGTTGATAAGATCCGGTAAACTTAATCCCTGATTCTGATATTGCTTGGCCACTGATACAACAAACCGAAGGTTGGCTTTGGTGAGTTTTTCTAACGCTTTCTGATCACCCTTCTTGATCCGCTGTGCCAATTCAACTTCTTCTTCAACCGTAATAAGCTCTTCCTTACCAATTTCCTGAAGATATTTATCAAGCGATGCACTCTCACGATTGGTAATGGACTTGGTGATTTTTAGCTGCCTCATAGAATGATTTTGTGGAAAAAAATGTGCGCAAAGTTAGCCCTTTAACGTCTAATATCCAAAAAGGTTTCAAACCTGCTTCTATAAGAGAAAAAACAAGAACTGCCGGCAAAATTCCGGCAGCCCTTATTTGATTTTATAATATCCTATTTCCTAAAATAATAGTCATTCTTGCCGTCAGGGCCGATCCCTTCGATAAAAACACCACCCGTGATCCGTTCGATATAAGATCTTACATCCTGTACATCCTGAACCTCGGCACGGTTGATATTGGTGATCACAAACCCTTCGGGAATACCAGCATCTTTAAATTTACCATCGTGGATTTTGGTTACACGGACTCCGCCATCGATGTTTAACTTTTCAAGGTCCTTATCGCTCACTTTTTCCAGATCGGCTCCCAGGTAAGCCCAGAATTCTGAAGAACCAACCGTTTTGGTATCGCCCGACTGAGTTTTAAGGATAACTGTAAATTCTTTCTCGTCACCTTTACGATCAACCATTACAATAACCTTGTCTCCCGGACGGTGAGGCACAATCTGCTCCTGAAGGTCGCCCATGGAAGTTATTTTTGCACCATCCAACCCAATGATAACATCCCCTGATTTCAAACCGGTCTTGAGGGCCCCGCCATCCTGGGTAAGATCAGTAACATAAACTCCTTTATTAACTTTAAGATTCTCCTTGTCAACCAATTCCGGAGTAACTGTTCTGCCCTGGATACCAATTACCACCCGCTGAACTTCACCAAACTCAATAATATCGCTGACCACCTTGCGGACAATGGTAACCGGAATAGCAAACGAGTAGCCGGTATAGGACCCGGTTTGAGAAGCGATGGCCGTATTAATACCAACCAATTCTCCTTGAAGGTTGACCAAAGCTCCGCCACTGTTCCCCGGATTTACCGCAGCATCCGTCTGAATAAAGGATTCAATCCCGGTGCGGTTCTGTGCCTGGTTTGGATTTTGTCTTTCAAAGGGATTATTCGACTTGCTTCCGATAATACTGATATTACGGCCCTTTGCACTGACAATCCCGGCTGTTACAGTAGAAGTAAGATTAAATGGATTTCCTACCGCTAAAACCCAGTCACCTACCTGAAGCTCATTCGAATTGCCGAAAGTGAGGAATTGGAGATCATCGGCCTTTATCTTGATGACCGCTACATCCGTCTGAGGATCGCGTCCCACGATCGTGGCTTTTAAAACCCGTCCGTCATTCAGGGTCACTTCGATGCTGTTGGATCCTTCAATTACATGATTATTGGTTATGATATGTCCCTCAGCATCAATTATTACACCCGATCCGTACCCGGTCATCTCGCGGTTCATTTGCCTTGGGTTGCCAAAGAACCAATCCTGAATATTATCATATCCGTATTGCTTAACCTGGCTTACTGTTTTTACGTGAACCACCGCATGAATGGATTTCTCAGCCGCCAACCTGAAATCAGGGGCAGCAAAAGTGGAAGCGGGCAACCCTGTATATTGAACAGGGGTTTGCTCTCCCTTTTGTACGATGACTGTTTTTGAATGATCAAACCGGGAATAGATTCCTATTCCGATCAAACTACCGACTATTGCTATCAGTAGTGTTCCAAAAATTCTTTTCGAGTTCATAATTTATACAATTTTGTATTGTCAACTAAATTTTATTCACTTTACCAGGTTTTCAAAAAGCATGCCTTTCAGGATCTAGAACGTTCAAATAGGGTGAAGAGTTGCACAGGGAGGCTGAAGTTTAACAAAACTTAAATCTAATGGCGGATTTCCTTAACAGATTTTAACATTATGAGCACTATACATTTCCAGAAATGGCAGGGGGCAGGCAATGATTTTATCATCATAGACAACCGGGACAACCAGTTTGTTGCGCTTAATCCAAATCTGATCAGCCGGTTATGCGACCGTCATTTTGGCATAGGAGCCGACGGAGTCATGCTGGTCGGTCCATCAAAAGATTTTGATTTTGAAATGATCTTCTATAATTCCGATGGCTATCCTGCCGAAATGTGCGGAAACGGCGGACGGTGCATTGCTGCGATGGCCTCACAATCGGGAATATTTACCAAGCAAACCAGATTTCTCACCACAGATGGCCCGCATGAAGCAGAGGTAACCAGCGAAGGTTGGATCAGGCTGAGGATGACGGAAATTAATGATATTGAATTGGTTAAAATCAAAAAACTGGAACCTTACGCTATGGGGAACGCCGCCTGGCTCAATACCGGAGTTCCTCATCTGGTGGTTTTCGTCAGTGATCTGGATGCAGTGAATGTTGAAAAAGCGGGCAGAACCTACCGCAACCTTGATCACTTTTCACCCGCCGGCACCAACGTCAATTTTGTAAAAGTTGCCGGCCAGGCTTTATATGTCCGAACCTATGAGCGCGGGGTAGAAGGCGAAACCCTCGCTTGCGGAACCGGAAATGTTGCAGCAGCAATTGCTACCGAATGGATCTTTAATTCCGGATACACAGAATATGATTGTGTAGCCCTGGGTGGCAGGTTGAAAGTATCATTCAAGCGCCAGGGCAAGAACAAGTTTACTGAAGTATGGCTGGAAGGGCCGGCGGTTAAGGTATATGAAGGGACAATTGTGTTACCAGATAAATAAACCACGGAGACACGGAGAACACTAAGTTACACGGAGGTTTTAATAAATTTTATCCGTGTTTCTCTGTGTTCTCCGTGTCTCCGTGGTTATTATCTATGCGTCAATCTTCGCATACTTGGCATTCTTCTCTATAAAATCCCGGCGCGGAGCAACTTCATCACCCATAAGCATCGAAAAGGTGCGGTCGGCCGAAGCGGCATTATCGATGGTCACCTGGCGTAAGGTACGGAATTCGGGATTCATGGTGGTCGACCAAAGTTGTTCGGCATTCATCTCTCCCAAACCTTTGTAACGTTGGATATGAATTCCTCCCTCTTTGCCTCCGCCCAACTCCAGAGTCAATGCTTCACGTTCGGCATCCGTCCAGCAGTAACGCTCCGTTTTCCCTTTTTTCACCAGGAAAAGCGGCGGTGTGGCGATGTATACATGCCCTTGTTCGATCAGTGAGTGGAGATATCTGAAGAAGAAGGTCAGGATCAGTGTGGTAATATGACTTCCGTCGACATCGGCATCCGTCATGATGATTATTTTGTGATATCTGAGGCCAGCAAGGTTGACTTCCTTGCTGTCTTCATCAGTACCTATGCTGATGCCCAGAGCAGTAAAAATATTCTTGATCTCTTCGTTTTCATATATTCTATGCTGCATAGCCTTCTCCACATTGAGAATCTTACCCCTCAAAGGCAATATGGCCTGAAACTGTCGGTCTCGGCCTTGTTTGGCAGTACCCCCTGCAGAATCTCCCTCAACAAGATAGAGTTCACAGCTAATGGGATCATTATTGGAACAGTCGGCGAGTTTTCCCGGCAATCCTGATCCGCTTAATACATTTTTACGCTGAACCAGTTCGCGGGCTTTTCTGGCAGCATGACGGGCCGTAGCAGCAAGAATTACCTTGTTGACAATTGCACGGGCCTCTTTCGGATTTTCTTCCAGGTAATTTTTCAGCATCTCACTGATTGCCTGATCAACAGCCAGGCTTACCTCGCTGTTGCCCAGCTTGGTTTTCGTTTGCCCCTCGAACTGGGGTTCCTGGACTTTTACAGAAAGAATGGCGGTGAGGCCTTCTCGGAAATCATCTCCGTTGATATCAAACTTCAATTTGCTCAGCATGCCCGAATCATCGGCATAACGCTTGAGTGTCCTGGTTAAACCCCTGCGGAATCCCAGAAGATGGGTACCACCTTCAATAGTGTTGATATTATTGACATAGGAGTGGACATGTTCATTAAAGGTGGTGTTGTATTGCATGGCAATCTCAACCGGGATATCACTTTTCTCAGTTTCAATACAGATAACCTTATCGATCAGTTTTTCACGGCCTTCATCTACGTAGGCGACAAATTCCTTCAAGCCTTCTGTGGAATAAAACTCCTCATAAAGGAAACTTCCATCATCCTGGATGACACGCTCATCCATCAAGGTCAGGCGGATCCTCTTATTCAGAAAGGATAATTCGCGCAAGCGCTCAGCCAGAATCTCCGCCTTATAATCAGTTGTTGTAAAAATCTCCGAATCCGGAAGGAAATGAATGGTTGTTCCATTTTTTTCTGAGGTGCCAATTACCGTTACCGACCCCTGCGGTAATCCCTTTTTATAAATCTGCTGATAAATTTTCCCGTCCCGGTGAATTTCTGCCGTTAAGAGCATCGAAAGTGCATTCACGACGGATACCCCCACTCCATGGAGCCCCCCGGAAACCTTATAACTCTCTTTGTTGAATTTTCCACCGGCATGCAAAACCGTCATGACCACTTCCAGTGCCGACTTATTTTCCTTTTCGTGAAGGTCAACCGGTATACCCCTCCCATCATCGATAACCGTAATGCTGTTATCCGGATGAATGATCAGGTTGATGTTCTTGCAATACCCCGCCAATGCTTCATCGATGGAATTATCTATCACCTCATAAACCAAATGGTGCAATCCGCGCTCCGATATATCACCTATGTACATTGCAGGCCGCTTCCGCACTGCCTCTAAACCTTCTAAAACCTGAATATTGTCCGCTGAATAATCATTACCATTTGACTTGATAGGTAAATCGCTCATATTGTGATATTTATATACAAAAACTATTGCACTGAAAAAATCAGACAAAGATAGCAAAAAGGTGGAATTTTACCTCAAAAAATCCAGGACATTCCAGCAATAAGATTTATCCTTTGCATAGGATAATTCTGCCAGATAAAATACTTGTCTGAAAGAAGGTTGTTGATCTGCGCAAAGGCCGACATCCAGGAGGTAATTCGATATTCGGCGGCCAGGTTTACATCAACAAGCCCGTTAAGTTCCTTAACCTTACCGATTAAAGGATCCGGTTCAGGAACGCTGTATTTTCCATATAGGAACAAATCGGCTTTAATCACCAGTTTTTTCTTCCAGGCATACCTGGTAGTAAAGTTCAGATCCCATCCGGGTTTATGCCAGGGCGCATCTAAAGAATCCAATGTATACTGATAATAGTTCCCTTTCATTATAAACGACAGGTTATCGCTCTGCCGCAGGGAAATTTCGCCGCCTGTCTTTAGAATGCTCCCATTATCATAAACAGCAAGAAACTTATTTCTCAGCGGGGATGATACATCCGGAATATAAAAGAACAAATCGCGGACATCTTCCCATGATACTGACAGGTTAAAGGCCACTGCGGGAGCAATACGCCCCCTCAACCCTCCGTAAGCAATGAACCGGTGGTTGGTAGGCTTGATCTCGGTATTGTCAACTATATATGGGTTCTCCCTGGTTATCGACCGATAGGTGTTGTTTTCATAATACCCGTTTAATCCAAAATAAGGAACCAGCAAATTGGTAATATTGATTTCTACGTTCATCCGGGGATAAAACAGAAACTTCTCCGCATTCCGGTCCATCGCCACTTTTGGTCCGGCCAGCAGTTTGACGAATTTCCAGTTAAACCCGATCCAGGGATCGAAGTTGGCTACCACATAACTCAGAGTATCGGGCTGATGGGTCCGGTTAATATAATCGCCCCCGATTTCTCCCCCCACAGAGAATTTTTCAAATTCCTTGGATAAGGCAACATCCAGTTTGCCTTCATGCTCCATCGTTTGCCGGTCATCCGGGAGAAATTCTAATCCGCCATTAACCCTGCCCATGAGAAAATCATATCCCCCATCAATCCGGTATTGCCAGCTATTATTGCTTTTTTGATTAGAGCGCAATGACAACTTGGTACCCAGGATGATAAACCGCTGAAAAGGAACTGAATCCTTCTGGGTAACCCTGAAAATCATCGGGGTTACCGGTGTTCCGTTCTTCAGTGAATCAGTGCTATAGCCATATAGATAATGATGATCTTCAGAGAAATAGACATCCGAAGCAAATGTCGACCTTGGAAGAAACCTCTGCCCGTATATCCGAACCCTGCTATCACCATAGCCGGCATAGATTTTCCGCTCATCAGCCATTTTTACAGATCCTTGCGAAGACTGATGGCTGGCATCCACACCCAGACTCATTTTTTGATTCCGGAGGGTATTCAGGGATAGTTTTCCCATCGGAGTCCAGTAATTTCCAAAACCCAGAGTGATTTGTGAAGGTTTCAGGTCATCGGGTGGTAGGGGCCGGTAATCAGTAGCATCCAGATCTTTTAGCCGCAACAAAGGATTAATTCTGGCAGCCTGGATGAAATAATCAAAATGGGTTGGTACCTGAACCGAATCATCCAACCTGGGTATAAACCGCGTTTTAAAGGCATCGCCAATGGTTGGGCTATAGGGCCTCACCACATTAACTTCCTTATTCATACCCTCCTGGGCTTTCAAACCTGGCAATTGAGAAACCAGTAAAAGGAGGATAAAACAATATTTACAATACCCATATAATCCAATATTCATTCGTGTCATGGTTACTATTTTTCTTGGTTTTGGGTGGCAATCCATTTGAGTTTCTCATCTACAATAGTCATAATACCATCATCCTGCCGGGTGTAATTCTCCTTCAGAATCTGCAGGGTAGCTTTGGCCTGGAAAAGATCACCGCGTTTAAGATAGATCTCCGACCACAGGATATAGGCTTTGGCCAGCCAATATTGATGGGTGGTATTCTGGTCCAGAAATTCCAATATCTCTTTCTCTGCCTGATCTACCTGTCCCTTCCTGAACATAATATCGGCAATGAGATATTTCGATTCCGCTCCTTCCACATTCTTAACATCCCTGGCGACCCCCGAAAGGACATCCAGCGCCTTTTCCTGATCACCGGTTTCCATATATGCCTTTCCCAGCTTGTAAGATGCCTCGCGGACAATCTCTTCCGGCACCTTATCGGTTGAAAGCACATTCTTTGCCGATTGGATTGCCGTTGCGTAATCTTTTTGCTTAAATGAACATCGCATAATTCCAATCCGGGCATCCAGAATATTTGAAGGAACCTCTGCCTGCTGCAGCAATTGCTGATATAACACCAGGGCCTGGTCGAAATTGGACTGCTGGTAACTGATTTCACCGGTTCGGGCCAGGGCCACTTCAGAAAACTCATTCCTTCCCCTGGCCAAAATAAAGGAATAGGAACTAAGGGCCTTGTCGAGCTCGTTTGCTCGATAGGTGCAATCTCCGATATAATAATGGGCATTCAGAACAAATTGTCCCTGTGGAAAACGTGCGATATACTGCTCAAGATTCTTCATGGCCTTTTCGCAGTTTCCCTGCATGTATAAATTCTCAGCAGCCTGGTAGACAAGGCTATCTTGCTGCGACAATGATATATCGGTAATTCTTCCGGTAGATTGTACGTATGTCAGATATTCATCTACCTGATTATTATCAACATAAATATTTTTTAACCCATTGAGTGCATCCACCGATTCCTGCGAATCGGGCCAGGTGGATACCACTTTCTTATACATGGCCATGGCTTCTTCATTCCGGTTGGAATTGAAATAGATTAACCCCAGCTGTACATAGGATTTTCTCACATAGGAACTGTTCGGATATTTGTTAATCAGGTCTTTAAAGGTCTGTATGGCGTCCAATGGCTGATTGAGGTCGATGTATGAACGCCCGATCTCATATAGGGCATCATCTATATAAGGAGATTTCGGGTAGTCTTTAAGCAGCTTGTTCAACACTTCGATTTTCTGTGCGGATTTTTTCACCAACCCGAGCGAGAATCCTTTTTGGAAGATAGCATATCCGGCGTCCTCAGTTCGCAGGGTAACTGCTTTGTCGTAATATTCAATAGCCTGCCAGTAAGTCCGGCCCATGAAGTAACAATCACCGATCCGGTTATAGGCATCGGCCATCAGTTTATCCTGCTTTTTAACGCTTCCCGTAAAACGGCGGAACCAATTTGCTGATTCGACATAATTTTCCTGGTTAAACCAGGCGTAGCCCATCCCATATTGGGCCAACTGATATTCAGGCATCTTGTTAGCTCCGGGACAATTCAGAAACCGATCGTAACTTACAGCTGCTTTGTCATAGGCTTTGATATTATACCATGCCTCCCCTTGCCAGTAAAAGCAAAGAGCACGGATATGATCATCATAATTTCCGTACTCCAGTGACCGGTCAAACAAATCAATGGCCTCCCGGTATTTAAGATTATTTAAAAGTTCGAGCGCACGGTAATAGGCAATCCGCTGATAGGCTTTCCTGACTTCGGGATTCTTATTTTTGATTTTATCCAACGCAACCAGTGCCTCTTGGTAATTGCGGGTATTCATGAATACCTTAACCATATAATCATACACTTCATCCTGATATTTGGAGTCCGGGAAAGTGCTGAGAAATTCCTCAAATGCACGAAGGGTTTCGCCCGAGATCGATAAATCGAAATTTAATTTGGCATAATTGAGCAATGCCTCCTCCTGAAGGGTTTTGTCGAGAGTTAAGGAAGCTGCCTTACGAAATGCGGACCTTGCTTTCAGTTTGTCGTTCATTTCAACCAGGATTCCACCAAGCAAATGGTTTGAGGATTGAGTCAACAGATCATTTGCATCGCTGATCAGTTCAAGTTCCTTAATGGCTTCCGGATTTTGATGATTCATATAATAGGCATATCCCAATGCGTAATGTTCATCCCGGGTAATGGTTTTAGTGCCCTTTCGATATTGCTCCAGATATGGAATCGCTTCAGCAAACCGGTTAAGCCTGAAATAGGAATCACCTATGATTCTGGCCATTTCATTCTGCTGATCGGGTTTTGCATTCCGGACCAGCGGCGATGCCAATGCAATTACCTCGTCAAATTTTTCCTGAGCATAATAAATCTGGGCAACATAAAAGCGTGATGAGTTGCCAAACTCTTTGCTGGTTTTGAGGCCAAGAAAACCCTTCAGCGCTTTGTCATAATTTTTGTCCTGATAAACAGCGTAATAATAATAGTAGGTAGCGGCCTCCCTGAAATCACCATCGGCATTCATAACCTGTTCGAACAGAGGTTGTGCTTTTTTATAGGCTTTATCAACAAAAAAACAATACGCTGAATAGAATTGATATTCGGTATGATATTCCGTTGCAAGTTTTTGAATCTTTACCTGCTGCAACCAGCCGGAAGCCCGCTTAAATTTCTTATTTACAAACAATACTTTGCCCATTTCAAAGCGGGCAAGGTTTGCTTTTGAGCTCTCGGGATACTTCTCCAGAAAGCCCTCCACCAAAGATTCTCCGTTATCATGATCCAGTTGAATGGCACAGATCGCCTGGTAAAAGGCTGCGTCTGCACGGGAGGTGGCTTCCTGACCCTCCGTCCTGCGAAGGTATTCGGTGAACCTGAGTTGTGCTGCTCCAAACTGGGATTTATGAAATAATTCCAACCCTTCTTTCAGATCGGCATCCTGATCACGGTAAATGGCTGATTGCTGGGCATGTACCGAACCATTGAGCAGGATCAGCAACAAAATCGGAACAAGGACTAATCGATAGCGATTCATAGCTTGTGGTGTTTCATCTAGAAAGAATAACTATAATTCCGGGGTTTTATTTTTACTTTAGCAAAGATATAATCTCCACAAACATGGAATCCGTTATCGACCTCCATCATGCTTCGGTTTATCAACAAATGAATCTCGTTCTGGATAATGTCTCACTCAACGTAAATTCCGGAGAATTCGTTTACCTCATCGGTAAAGTCGGTACAGGTAAAACCAGCCTGCTGAAAACTCTCTATGCTGAATTACCTTTGCGCGACGGCCAGGGATATATCGCCGGGTTTGATCTTAAAAACATAAAGCAAAGGGATATACCAAAACTTCGCCGGAAAATCGGTATGGTTTTTCAGGATTTTCAGTTGCTCGACGACCGTAGTGTTTATCAAAACCTGGCCTTTGTTCTCGGTGCAACCGGATGGAAAGACCGGCAAGCCATCAAAAGAAGGGTGGCTGAGGTTCTCGCCCACGTCGACCTGCATTATATAGACGATAAGCATCCGCACCAGTTGTCGGGCGGGGAACAGCAGCGTGTGGTTATTGCACGGGCCCTGTTGAATGATCCTGAAATTATTCTGGCCGATGAACCTACCGGTAACCTCGATCCGGATACCAGCGAAGAGCTGATGCGCCTCCTTATCAGTATCAGCCAAAGTGGCCGGGCTATTCTGATGGCAACCCACGATTACAATATGATCCGTAAATTCCCCTTCAGAACCGTCAGATGCGAAAGCGGCCGTCTGGATCCGTTAGAACCCTCGCAAAACTACTTCGATTTCGAGAAGGTGATGAGGATATAAGAACGTGAAGGACGTGAGGACACGGGGGAGATATTGCAGGGTGCCCATTATCAGTTGGGGGGGTGGGACAAAATGCTAATAACTTTAGCATTCCAGAGAGACAAAATGAATTCTCTTATCAATTGCCACTAGCTTTAGCTAGTGGATTGAATTGATCCTCAGAATCTTATGGCCTTTAGGCCAATTTTCTCACAATATTGATCAAATTTTATATCAGCAATCAAGAAATTGGGCTAAAGCCCATAAATCA
>QYQM01000072.1 GCA_007280905.1 Porphyromonadaceae bacterium
CCCTGAGCCTTGAGCCTTGAGCCCTGAGCCTTGATTTATTCATCCTTGATGCAGCGTATCGGGAACCAGTAATTCTTACCCACTATAACCGACCTGTTCTGCTTACGTATGGGATCGACATACCATGCATAGGCCTGGCCGGTGAGGTTGTTCTTGGATGTCCAGAAATTTGCCATCTCCCCCAGTCCGGAAAACTTATCTTTAGTAAAGGGTGAAGTGCTGCTATAATCCTTCTGACCGGCAAGAAGCACATGCATTTCGCTACGACCACCTTCCATAAGCCTTTCAACTGTTGCGTCCTGCCCAAGGTCGGTCATCAGCTGCTGCCACTCAATCAGGGTTGGGACATGCCATCCTGTTGGACAAGCGACAGGATTATTGGAATACGTCGCTACATGGGGATATAATGCTCCATACCTGTTGTAGTTTCCGGGATTATTATTGTAAGAACAACTATGCCAATCGGCACCTTTACTGGTTGGACTATACTTGAGATTCGACTGTGTCCACCATCGGTTGCCGATCTTAACTGTGCCGTAATAGGTTGGCAAAAAGGAACCCCTTTTATCTTCAAGAATGCCGGTTTCGTGGTCCCCGGCTACTACCCACACGGTATCAGTATCCATGCTCGATTTATTTTTCGGATCGGTCATCATCGCCGTTACCGGATATTTGCCCGGAGCAGAAAAGGTGATGTATATCTCATACAGCCCGCCATATTCCGACTCCCACAGCCCATCGTCATTAATATCCCAACTTGCCTTCAGATCCATATAGCTGTCGTCCCGGTCACCCGACCCTCTGAGATGAAGGTAGAACCTTGATCCGGTATTCCCAATCCGGTTTCCGATAACCAGTTTGGTTTCAGGCGGTGAATTCAGGGGGAATAATTCAACGGTATCGATATAATCCATATAGAGTCCCTGATCATCGGTAACACGAAGCCGTATTTTTGTTTTTCCTTCATGACCGATCAGTACTTTAAAACGGGGACTGTTACTGAGAGTCGCTTCCCAGAGGTTGTCATTCCATACATCCCATGAATAAAGCAACCTGGCATCCGGTTTGTCTTGATAATAGCTCCTGCCGGCATCAAACCGCACGGTATCCTCTAAAGTGCATGGCCAGCATTCATGGGTCACCACCGGAACGATCCGGTCGTTCAAACGGGTGACTATCAGGATATTGGTTTTCACCGAAGTCATCTGTTGCGGATCCCTGGCCTCCAGCCTCACCGGGTAGCGGTAATCATCTGAATATTTATGCCTGATAACCGGTGATCGGGAAAATTCGGTATCCCAGGATTGGTCCCCGTTGAAATCCCACCGGAATTCAAGCTGATCGAGGGAATCCTCGTCATCTTTTGATAAGCCGGCATCAAAGGTAAATTCGGTTGTTATATTGGCCGAATCCGGACTCATGCTGAAATCAGGTCTTGGCGGAGAATATCCTCTTGCAATCCCGACATCGATAACCATAGTATCACGTTTCCCTGTAATAGTGGAAGCTTCCATTATGATTCTGTAGCTGCCGGGTTTAAAAAATCGATGCGTGATCTCACCGCCGGTTGAATACATCCGGTCCCAGGTACCATCGGATTCCCAGTCCCACCTGACCATCACCGGATTATCCCGCGTCCCCTGACCGGTCACAGAATCAGCATCAAACCGGAAAATGGTTGTCGTATTGCCCGCCTCTGGCATCATTTTAAAATACGCAACCGGCTGCATCTCTGCCGGCTCCCGGTTTTTATCACAACCCTGAACGGCAACAATCACAACCACCACAACAATATATTGTAAACCTCTCATAATCAAATATGTTACGCCCTTATATCCTCGCATCCTCACCTCAGAATGGGCGACCGCAAAATCGCCCCTGCACATAACCTCAATCCGACAACCCATAACCATCATAACCATCACAACCATCATAACCATCACAACCATCACAACCATCATAACCATCACAACCATCACAACCACCATAACAATCACAACCGACAACCTCCTCACCTCCCATCCCGCGTGCCGGTGCGGTCCACGAAGTTGAGCT
Organism: Porphyromonadaceae bacterium; assembly: GCA_007280905.1. Taxonomy (GTDB): domain Bacteria; phylum Bacteroidota; class Bacteroidia; order Bacteroidales; family UBA12481; genus UBA12481. Next base: position 2,056 of record QYQM01000072.1, read on the forward strand.
GCCTGGTGGCGTGCCCGTAGGCCAGCGTATCGATCGACTGTTCTGTCAGACTGAATCCGTTGATCCTGCGCAGCACCTTGGAGGAAAAAATCCCGATCCCGTTTTTAATATTTGTATAATCCATCAGGTTGAAAGCCTGACCCGCTTCCTGAATCCGCATATAATATCCGAGTTCTTCGCCTCCGCTGATAATAACCGCATCGATGGTCATGCATTTCCTTAAAACCGTCGGATCGATAGGAAGAGTTTCGGCCAGGTAGTTATAGAAATTGGTGCTGTTGATCGGATAGGAAAAAAGGTTGTCGGTAGCCTGGAGGTAAAAGATTGATTTCAATGGGATCAGGATCTCCTTTTCCAGTGTCTGATCTTCTTTCATTTCCAGGTAATGCATCACGAAGCCGAGCTGATAAATGGCTGCATTGAGACTTTTAGTCCAATAAAACGACAAATTATGATCAGGGAGCATGTGGATATACCTGACCTCAGAATACAGCGGATTGATAATCTCGAAATTACCTACGGTGTAGCAGGATGAATAAGCGATTTGGTCATATTCATCGATATATATAATCAGCCGGTAATCCGTTTCAGGTTTTACAATGAAATCAGCGCGATAAACCCAGTGCTCCTGTCGCGGAAAATATCCGCTATCTTTGGCAATATCCACCGGTGTGAAAAAAGCTCTCTTCGTTACCTTCCCGTCAATGACTTCTTCTACTGCTACCTTTGTAGCACGTGCAAAAAGGATACTGTCCGGCTCATCGGGTGGAATGGACGCATTATCCGTCAGGTACGACCTCGAGAGCCGCAGGTACTGAACAGGGCTGTCCTGGTCCAGAATACAATAAACCACCGGGGTGGGATCGGCCGGAATAACCACATCGATCTCCGTTTCACAACCTGAGAAAACCAGAATACAGGCAAATGCCGTGATCAGGGAATATCTCATTGAAACAGTGGAATTACTTGTGTGACTTCATCTTCCTTAATGTCGAATTTTCCCATTGTATGCTTGGTTCCCCACTTGTTTCCCGGGAACCCGCCGGCCGAGCAACTGTCGCCCCCGCAGATGCAGGCGATCACTGCCTCATAATAATAGGTTCCCGGATCGAGGTAAAAGAAGTACGTATCCTGGAAGCTGGTCACATTGGCCGACTGAATGAAATTGCCCTTGTAAATCTCCATCGCATCTTTAGCCACATGCAGCTCGGCCCTAACGATCCGGTTAACCGGTATCCACGGGTGAGAGATTTTAAAAAGCACCCTCAAAGTCCCCGTCGGCTTTGCCTCAATTCCCCCGTTATCGTCGGGTACATCCTCGCGGGCACAGGCTGCGATCAGGATGGCCGCCAGAAAAATCGCTAAAAGGCCAGATTTTACGTTCATATGTTGTCGGTTGTCGGTTGTCGGTTGTCGGTTGTGTCAGTTGTGATGGTTGTGATGGTTGTGATGGTTGTGATTGTTGTGATGGTTGTGGGTTATCGGGTTTCGTGTCACTAATTCGCATCCTTAACGCACCTCACCGAATACTGTTTCAATGTCTCATCATAGTAACCTTTCAACACCTGCCGTTTTGGTTTATCAAAGGTAATTACCCAAACACTGGGTGATGAAGAACCCAAAGGTTTCGTTGTCGACCAGTAATATCCGTACCGGTAAATTCCCTGATATTCAGCGGTATTCGCCTGCGACCCGGTTCCCATTCCCCCCAGTATGGCTGAGAAGTCGGATTCTCCTCCGGGCATCAGGGCTTCATAAAGTTGATCTGCCGGATAATTCGAGAAGAGCTTGTTCCAGTCTTCCCGCGATGGAACCCGCCATCCGGGCGGACAGATATTAGTCAGGTATTGTTGTAAGTACAGGTTTCCATAATCATAATAGATATGCCAATCATAATTATAGAAGTATTGCCGGTATTTGAGAGTGTCGTGGACACTCATATTCCGTGTGAACCACCACTGATCGCCGATTAAAACGGTGCCATAGGATTCATAATTTGTCCCCCGCTTATCCTGGTAAATACCGGTTTGGTTGGTTCCGTGGCTTATTTGGATCACTTTTGAGCAGGTATCCTGACCACCGTGCGGATCCTTTACCTGGAGCAGGGTTTTATAGGTCCCGGGCGTATCAAACTGATGCATGGTAATAACCTCATTTAAAAAATCGGTATCCCACAGGCCATCCCCGTCAAAATCCCAACGGTAGAACATTTCGGATGGTGCGGATTCAACATCCCGGGTCGACCAGCAATCAAAACGGAACCGGGTATTGACATTCCCCGAAAGGGTACTCACCGAAAAGGATGCACTGGGAGGCTGGTTCCTATGGTATACCCGGATCTTCAGGGTCGTTTCGTTCGTGAGTCCCCGAAAACTCCTGACCTGCAGCCGGACAAAGTGAATATATTCCTCCTTAAAAATGTGAATTGTTTGAGGGTCCGAAAGCCATCCGGTATCCCAGGCCCGGTCACTGTTCCAGTCCCACCGGTATAACAAGGGTTTTTCCGGATAATCCAGGTCGCTAGAGGCCGAAGCATCCATTGTTATTGGAGTATTGTTGGTAACGGAATCCGGAATGCACCGGAAACTAACGTGAAGGCGCGGGTCTTCGAGTGTAACCTTAATCTGGCCCTGATCGGTACTAATCAATCCTGAAGGGTCCCTCACCTGGATTTTAGGTTTATAAAAATCGGCTTCTGGATACTGGTGAGTTATTTTAACCGAATCCCCGAAAGAGGTATCCCACTGTCCGTCACCTTCAAAATCCCATCGGAAACTGAGCTGATCCAATGAATCTTCATCATCACGAGTGGCTGAGGCATCCAGCAGAAACCGGGTAAAAATGTGGCCCTTGTCGGGAGTAATAATAAAAACCGGTTTAGGTGGCGAATAACCCCGGGTAACCGGAATCGTAAAGCTGAGGGTATCGGTGGCGCCATCGAGGTTCGACATTTCGAGCCGGGGATTCCAGGAGCCGGGAGCGTAATAGCGGTGCTCATAAACCAGCAGACGGGTAAACGGCGTATCCCAGCTCCCGTCGCCATCCCAATCCCACCGTGTAAACACTTTTGGCCCCCTGCCAGTCCGGCTTTCCGACCGGCTCAGGTCGAAGTTGAATTTCTGGGTTGTATTTCCTGATGTTGGCGACAAAGTAGCATGGATAACGGGAGATAGTACAGAATCCTCCTTTTTGCACGACCGGACCAGATAAAACCCTGATATCAGAATTACAATAATCAATATTTTCCTGATATTCTGATTCATGCTTAATGAAAAATAGTCGTATAACTGTTAATCTTCCCATCCTCTACGGTGACTTTACCTCCAGCGGCAATCAGTCCGTTCTGCCCCGGGAAGCCGGAATATTTGCAGGAATCTCCCCCACACAGGCAGATCACGGTGGCATAATAAAAATAATCACCCGGGGGCAGCTCAAACCGGTAATGAGTAACGGCATCAGAAACGTTAGCCTGAACGAAGAAAATCCCTCGATACAGATTATCAGCCGTATAGGCGAGACAAAGGTCGACTTTCTTTAACCGACCGGGCGGAATGCCCTGCACCCGGTAAACGAAAGCCATATCGAGAATTCCGCCGGGTTTTGTGTCGATGATCACAGGTTCATCACCTCCGGGCCAGATTTTATCACAGGATAAAATCGCTCCGATCATCAGAATAAATAATAGTCGGATGCTAATGCTTTTCATAATTCAGTGAATCAATCTGTTCAGCAGTCAGAAATCCCAGGTTACGGGTGAGCGGACCGAGTGCAAGGGTATCAAGTGTAAAACGGGATAAGGGCACATCCTTGATGTAACGATGTGTCAAACAGGAAAATACCCCGATGGCATTATCGAAGCTATTGACTTCGAGGATCGAGAAAGATTGAGTATTGTTTTCAGCGTTTATTTTCAGGGCGAGGTCATCTCCGCCGCAGGAAATATGGAAATCGAGGCCCAGCGGCACCCGGCGGATATCCGGATCGGATTTCAGGGCTCTCGAAACATCTATCAGGAAACGTTCGCCTGATATCCGTTGCTCGGCATAATTGACGGTCGTATCATCTTCATATACAAATTTTTGGGGAAGAACCAGCGAACGATTGGTCCATTGCCCCGCTTTAATATCAGCATAACGGAAAGTCATGGTCGACTGAAAAATGGAGCCATTGGCCACCGGGTAGAACCTCACGAAAAAATCGATCCCGGGCAACAAAGTAGCTTCACGGCCGGGAACGATGTCCGGATCGATAATGGTAAACAGCGAGCCCAGACTGACCGTTTCCCCGTGGACGATTCGCTTCGACCCGGTAAAATGAATGTACAGCGAATACCGGGTATTGGGTTTTATGATACAGGGTATGGCATACAACTGATTAACCGATGACGGGAACCAACCGGCATCTTTGGGAATAGTGTCGATACGGCTCGCATAAAATACTTCCTGTTGCCGGTCGGAATACTCTGCCGACAGATAAACAAGAATATCCTCATCGATCAGGATCTTCTCCTGTGCGGGTTTAAAGATGGAATCGCCCGGATTGACGGTATAGGTGCTGCCAACCCTTACGTACTGGATCGAATCCTCCGGATCCAGCAAGCAGTAAACCACCGGAAGCGGATCTCCTGGCACGATCAGGTCGATTTCAGTGGTACAGCCTGTTACAGCGACCAGAAGTGCCCAAAGTCCAGATCTTATTCTCATCATCCTCAGTTGTCAGGGGGTGGGTACCTTCCAAAAAACCATTAATTATGCGGGGGGACGAATAAAAGTACCTCTATTTTCAATATAAAAAACCGTTGTCAACCAATTTTTGTTGGACATAAGGAAATTTTCGCATGAACAAGTACCTTTGGTCCAATACAAAAACTTCATGAATCCAACCGAAATTTCACTGGTCATTCCGTTGTTGAATGAAGAAGGCAACATTAACGAGTTACTGCTCAGGCTCAGGAGTACATTGGACGACCTAGGTAAATCCTGGGAAATAATTCTGGTTGACGATGGAAGCATCGACAATACTTTCCAAAAGATCAGGTTATTTGCCAAAGAGGATCCGCGGATTATCGGGTTATCGTTATCCAGGAATTTCGGACAGCAGATTGCCCTGATTGCCGGGTTGCATGAAGCCGGCGGGAAATTGATCATTACCCTTGATGCTGATCTTCAGCATCCGCCCGAACTGATACCCCGTTTAATTGAGGTCCAGTCGGAAGGTTATGATATCGTCAATACCAAACGGATCGAACACCAGGGAACCGGAAGATTTAAGAAATGGTCGTCGGCCGGATTTTATGCCATCCTTAACCGGTTCAGCGATGTAAAACTGGAGCCTGGATCGGCCGATTTCCGCCTGTTTACCCGCCAGGCCCTTGATGCTTTTCTTGCCTTTCCCGAGAAGGACCGGTTTAATCGCGGGCTGGTCGTTTGGATGGGGTTTAAACAAGGCGTTGTTTCCTATGTGGCTCCGCCCCGGACCCGGGGAAAAACAAATTATACCCTTAAGAGAATGATGCGGCTCGGACTCGATGGGATTACCGCCTTCTCCAGCAAGCCATTAAGAATATCCGCCTACCTGGGGATTGTCACAACCATAGTGGGCCTGTTATATATGATATACGCATTGATCGCTTACCTCACCGGCCATACCTCTCCCGGTTGGACCTCCCTGATTGCAGTGGTGGTGCTGCTCGGCGGTGTTCAGCTATTATGCATGGGAATTATCGGAGAATATATTGCCCGGATTTATAATGAATCCAAGAACCGACCGTTGTTTTTCATTAAAGACAATACACGGGAACCTCTTGAATGACATGAAGCGCTACCTGTCATTAAAAATCGGATGGATGGCCACTGTTCTGATCAGTGCACTATTAATCTGCATTTATTTTACTCCGGTAGTTAAATCGCTCAATACCACTGTGTTCAGTACAGGGGGAGATGGCCTGAAATCTTATTATTGTTATCTCTATCATATTAAAGATGACCACACTGCACTGAGATTTGATGGGATGAATTATCCTTACGGCGAAACGATTATCTATACTGATAATCAGCCGTTTCTAAGCGAAACTATGCGCTTTTTGTGTAAGGTTTTTCCTGGACTTTATCACTATTCAATTGCCGTATGGAACGGATCGCTCCTATTATCAATCATCCTCGCCGCACTTTTCATTTACCTGATCCTGGTGAAGCTTGGACTGCCGGTTGCGATGAGCCTGGCGGCCGGTATCGGAATTTCGATGCTCTCCCCGCAAATAATGAGGATGGGTGCGCACTTTTCGCTCTCCTACGTGTTTGTGATTCCCATGGCTTTATACCTGCTTCTGAAATTCTCCAAAAAACCATCATACAAATACAGCATAGCCATGTTCTTCCTGATCATCTGGTCAGGCGCTACCCACATGTATTATATCGCCTTTCTGGGTATGCTGATTTTCCTTTTCTGGATGTTTTTCGGAATCGGGCGGCCGGAGGTTTACGGCAAATGGAAAACCTGGCTTCCGCATGTCATTATTCAGCTGATACTGCCGGTGATCCTCGTCCAATTACTGGTTTATATTTCCACTGATGCCTTCGACCGCGCAAAGTATCCTTTTGGATTCCTGTTTTACCGGGCCTATCCTGAGAGCGTATTCCTTCCCGCCGATCGCCATTACGGGTCTTTTCTCCAGCACATAATCCACTATAATCATGTTAATTGGGAAGGCTATGCCTATATAGGGATGGTGGCGACCCTGGCTTGTGCTCTTTTTTTTGGAAGGGTCATTGGCCGGCTGTTTAAAGGAAGGTTTCGTACCGGGTTGCTATATGACAATGACCTTTTCCTGACCTTCCTGTTCTGGGGCTCTTTCCTGATCCTTCTTTACTCTTTCGGGATCCCATTTATTCTGTGGATGAAAGATTTGGTCGATTATATTGGCCCGCTCAGGCAAATCCGAGGTCTTGGCCGGTTTGCCTGGGTATTTTATTACGCGATGAATATTCTGGCGGTTTATTCGGTCTGGAGATTTTTCCAGAGTAAAAAACGGAAAGTCATTCCCGGGATTCTCTTGACTGTAACCTTACTGATCCTGCTTGCTGAAGCGCATGTGAACTTTAAAATGATCTTCCCATACATCAATAAGAAAAATCCCGAATTTATTGATTTTGAGAATACATTACCGGCAAATGCCTGGGTTAAAAATATCGATCCGACGAAATATCAGTCTATACTTCCTCTCCCTTTCTTCCATATCGGATCCGAGAATATCTGGCTCGAACCAACCTGCGGTATGGTCGAGGAGTCCTTCAAAGTATCTTTAAAGACGGGCCTGCCGCTTCATGCGGTTATGATGGGCCGCACATCCCTCTCGCAAACCTATAAATCACTGGAGCTGGTGTGGGAACCGTACCGGATTCCCGCTATCCTGGATGAACTGCCTTCATCCAAACCCATCCTGGTTCTTTCGGCTGCCTGCGATCAGCTTGGCCCGGGTGAACGCCTGATCCTTCAACATAGCCAGCCGGTGGCCAATCCGGGCAATTTTAAGTTAAGCGAAATCTCCACTGATACCTTACTGAGTCTGACCCGGGAGCATATTCTGGCACTCCATGAATCCAAAGATTCGGCTGCCGTTTTCGACGGGAAAGAATTTTTGATGCCAGATACCACGGTGGCTTATACCTATCTGAATTTCTCGGAAAACAACGCGGATACCGGATATCTGGGCAGCGGCACACTGGTGCTTCCCTATAAAGCCCCCGGAAAGATCTTTCTTGACAAGATCAACGGTATCTCCTTACCGGCCAACGTAACTTTTTCTTTCTGGGTGAAAAATATCAAGGATGATAATATGCCCAGGTTGACACTGGAAACCGTGAATTATAACTCCGAAGGCAAGGCAGCCGGTTACAATGTATCCATCTTAGGAAGATATCTTAAGCAGATTGATGGCCCCTGGGGATTGATTGAGTTCACCATCCCGGTGGCGGCGGGCGAATCCGTCTCCCTCACGCTGTTTCCCGGAAAGGTTAAAAAGGATATCATAATTGATGATTTTCTGATCCGCAAAGCCGGGACAGATGTATATGGAACAGAGGCTGATAAAGGTTGGATTCTTAACAATAGGTTCTATCCGGCCGGGATGCTGAAATAGATTTTCGATCTGAAGGTAGTTATCCCGGTTACCTGAATAATATAGATCCCCGGCGCAATGTCACTGCTTAAATCAAGCGGGAACACACTCCTTCCGGCCTTGATGGCAAAGCTTTTGGTTAATAGTACTTTTCCCGTTAAATCAAAAATCATAAGATCCATATTTCCACTCCGGATGCTTTCAATCTGAACGTATGCTCTATCCGTTACCGGGTTGGGATAAACAAGGATTTTCGGATTGGTGAGATCAGTGCCGTTTGTATCCAGCGGTGCCGTCGAGAGGGAAAGCTCCCGGTAAGCCCGCAAACCCTGATAATCCTCCAAACCAACCGGGATGATCCAGGTTTTCCCCGGTTCCAGAGGTTTGCAGCTTAAAAAGCCATCCGGGGTAAGCTGCAGATCTTCGGGAAAAACAGGCGGTTGAAACCGGATATTCAATCCGGCTGATATGCCGGTTGCATTCACATTCGGGTAATAAGACAGTGCCTTGCTTCCTCCGGTTAATCCTATCAGCCAGGGAGTTGAAATAGTATTAATGAAATTCCCATAATAGAATTCAATGACACCGCTGGGATAGAGCCGGACAGAAAAGTTTACATCTGAAATCTGACCATTACTGGTCATAGATGCGTTCCAATAAACCGTGGCACTTGACGGATGTGCCTCGTAATAAACCCCGTCGAGGTAATCCGGATACTGAAATTCCGTGCTGTAGAAAGGATAAATAGCTGTGTTGAGCCCGAGCAACTCCCTTAATTCAAAGCCGTACGGAATAAACAGATCGTTCTGAACCAATAATATACCGCCCTTTCCTGTCAGCGTCAATTGGCGGTAAGTCTTTCCCTTATAGGGGAAATCGAAGGGTAGATTAACCGTTTTTTTATCAACGTTTGCACCATCCGGTAGAATTTTATTCTGGAAGGTGGTCGGGAATTGAGCATTAAATTTGATCTCCGAGTAGGTATTCCCCATGGGGAGCCATTTATAAGGGGCCGTTCCGCCTTCTGCACCCAGTTTCACCTGGTAATCCTGTCCGGCAGTGGCTCCCGGCAATTGAGTGGTTGAAATAACGGGACCATTAAAGGATGGAGTCACCACCACCGGCAATGCCATATAGGTTTTTTCGATGGGTACATTCTGCTGGTTGCCCGGATGTTCCTGCTCTCCGTTAACATATTCATTGATAGAGAAATACTCAATAATTCCATCGCTGGCGGAGGCTGGGTCCTGTTCGCAAACTACCAGGAAAAATGCAGCTGGTTTTCCGCTCTCAACATGATTGAGCAGGGGAGTTGCATCGATTCCGATCTCAATTAAATCAGGATCATCAGGAACCCGGCCCTGCATGGGAAACGAACCACCCTGGTAATGAAATACCGGCTGGTCCAGAATATACTGAGGCTCTTTTGCATCGAGATCTTGCGACACGCCTGCCGTGATCCATATTTTCGACCGATCAGGGTATCTGAGCCGGGTGCGCAAGGTTAGCTGAGGTTTATAGCTCTTATGCGGTCTGGCTACCATCACCGATTTCATCCAGATCCCTCCCTGGTCCTGGTGAAGCGGAAGGATCCGGTAGGGCACATAAGCCCTTCCTTCGCTGCCCCATTCCGTACCGTAGGTATTTACACAGATCAGCGCTCCGATCTCCCAATCGGCCATGGTAACTTTGCCATCGCCATTGGTATCCAGATTATTAGTGTATTTGCCATCATTATTGAAATCGTATCTCACTGAATCATTGTATCCCACAAAAGTCATGGCATGGCCCACCGCCGGCCCGAAATTGGGGATGAGAATCTTCCCGGCATCTTCGGTACCCTCCGGTAAAGGCCAAAACTTCAGATCCAGCGTGGCAAGCTGAAAATTTGCAACGCCGCCGGGCTGATATTCCCCAAGGTGATCATATAACCAGTGTTTTAAGGTTAAGAGGCCCTGTTCAGTGCTCACATCAATCGAGTATACCTCTTCCACCCGGTTCTGCATGCCGCGGTAGTACCGGTAATATCCGCTCATCCACTTGGTTTCATTGATGGAGAAGTTGCCAAAATCCGACCAGTTGGGGCAACCGATCGCATGAACCATATCCCAGCTTTCGAAATACGACACCCCTGTATTTGTATTACCGGAATTCATCATGTTCCATGTAAAAAACGTCGGCAGCCTGTTCTCCTCATAGATGGCATCCAGGTTCCTCAAAGCATTTAATTCATAGGTAAATCCAACACTGATAGAAGCCGCCTGATTGCAGCTGTAACCATATTGCGTAAAAATAGCAGGGAAGTATTTGGTTCGTGAATTGTCGACCTTATAGGGCAATCCGGAAGATTTTAGTCCGGCCGGTAAAGACAGCACCGGCAATTGCGCAAGCCTGAGGCTGTCGTAATCCTGCCCTTTGGCAATGATTCCAGCCCAAGCAAACACGGCACCAATCAGAAATCCTTTGTAAGAAACGCCCATGCTGTCAAAAATACCTGGTGATAAAGATAAAAATATTGGGGCACAAGGTTTTTTGGCATTCTTGCAAACGTGTTTTACATTTAGACGTCTATTTGTAAAACATGATTACCTTTCAGTCTGCTTCTTTCTGAATCAAAAACTTCTCATATGAAATCATTTGCAGTTCTTTTTCTCGCTTTTATCAGTCAGATTGCCATTTCTCAGGAAACCCGCCTGCTCCGTAATCCGGCAATCAGCCGCGATCATATTGCCTTTGTTTATGCCGGAGATATCTGGATCGCCAATATTGATGGTTCCGATCCCTCCCGGCTAACCACTTTCCCGGGTGTGGAGACCGATCCGAATTTCTCGCCGGATGGCAAATCCATCGCATTCACGGCCGAATATGACGGCAATACCGATGTTTACACC
>QYQM01000065.1 GCA_007280905.1 Porphyromonadaceae bacterium
TATGCAGGCCTGTTCAATTTCGACAAGAAACCTTACTTTGAAGCTACCGAAGGTGCAGAAAAAGCTCCGGAAGTAAAATTCTAACCGGATGAACGCACGGAAATTCTTCACCGAAAATGGTCAGCTGGCTATTAAGAATGCCATTGTCCAGGCTGAAAAAGGCACTTCCGGGGAAATCCGGGTTCATATTGAGGATGCATTCACCGGAGATGTTCTGGATCAGGCATCCTACATTTTCAAAAAGCTGAAGATGCATGAAACAGAACAACGCAATGGGGTCTTGTTTTACCTGGCTATCAGGAACAGAAAGTTCGCTATTATCGGAGATGCGGGTATCAACTCCAAAGTACCTAAAGGATTCTGGGATCTCATCAAGGAAACTATGACGGAACACTTCCGGAACAATCGGTTTACCGAAGGTTTGGTGGAAGGAATAAAACTGGCAGGCGAAAAACTCGTCGAGTATTTCCCTTATCTGCAGAATGATACGAATGAGTTGTCGGATGAGATCTCTTTTGGAAAATAATATTACCTGAAATGAAAAGAATACTGGCTTTTAGCCTGATACTGGTCCTTATGGTTCCAGGTCTCCGCTCACAGGATTTCCCGGAACCCATGCAACCGCCAAGGCTGGTTAATGACTTTGCAAACATGCTTGACCAATCTGATGCAGGAAATCTGGAGCGCAAATTGCTTGATTTTAATAATCAAACTTCTACCCAGATTTATGTGGTTACTGTTCCTGCCCTGAATGGTTTTGAGCCGAATGATTACACTACCCGCCTGGCGGAAAAATGGAAAGTCGGAGTAAAAGGCAAGGATAACGGAGTGATGATTCTGATTAAACCGAAAACCACTGAAGAAAAAGGAAAAGTTTATATTGCGGTTGGATATGGCCTCGAAAGCGTCCTTACCGATGCGCAGGCAAACCAAATCGTTGATATTGAGGTTCTTCCAGAATTCAGGAATAGCAACTATATCGGTGGAATCAATTCAGCCGTAAATGTTATCATGAAAATTACTTCAGGAGAGTTTACGGCAGATCAATACCTGCAAAAGGGTAAACCAAAAAAAGGTAACTCCCTGGTGGGTCTGATTATCATGATTATTATCTTCTCGATCATTTTTGGGGGAAGATCGCGCATGAACCGTCATCAGGGAATTGGTAGCGGCGGCGGCCTGCCTTTGCTGCTCCTGATGGGACTGTTGGGCGGTCGTGGTAACGGTGGCTCTTTCGGTGGATTCTCCTCGGGCGGAGGATTCGGAGGCGGATTCGGTGGTGGTGGCGGCGGCAGTTTCGGTGGCGGAGGTGCCGGGGGCAGCTGGTAATTTATCTTCCCAGTTCCCTCAGCGCTGCCTGGGCTTGCCGGTTAATTCCATCGCGATAACCGTATTTGTTCAGATCCAGACAAACGTTATAATACTTTCGGGCCAGGTCAAACTGGCCCGTTTTTTTATATAGATTTCCCAGTTGCATCGCTGCATTGGGAACAATATAGCTTCTGATCCTGTCGGCCCGCTCTATTACTCCAAGAAAACCGGTGATTGCCGGTGATATCCTGCCCATTCGCTGCTCGCATCTGGCCTTCCTGTATAGCAATTCACCATCCTCCTGATCGTGATATTTACCTGACAGGATCAATCTTTCGCATTTTTCCAGACATTGATCATAATAACCGCCATCAAACAGAAGCCTGACCCTCAATAAATCCGGATCCGGCATTCTTTCCGTTGCAGCCTCATTTAAGGCCTGTTTGTCATAAATCGTTAACGGCCCAGAAAGATTCTTAATCCGAAGAAAATACTCACTCGCTTTATCCTGCTGTCCATGAAGCAGATAAAACCAACCCGCCATTAATAGGGCATTATGCCGGTAATTGTCCCCACCGGGGTTTTCAAGAAATTTTTCCAGATAACCGGCAGCCGTTGGATCATTCTGATAGAGTTTGGTCCGGCCCAATTGGTAAGTCCAATAGGGAAAAAAGGGTTGCACATTTCCGCTTGACCGGGAATCCAGCAATTTCACAGCCGATTCACAATCTCCGGCTTTGAGAGCCGCCAAAGCACTCTGATATCTGATCAACGGATTATCCAGCATCGGTTTGCCCTCGGCCCGTACAAAATTCCAGGCCGCGGCCGGATCCTGGCTGAATTCTTTCAAAGCGGTAATCATCAGCAAATATCCCTCCATCCGTTCAATTGTGCCTGGTAAAGCAGCACTATAATAGCGTTCCAGGCCATTATACCCGCTCAAACCCGATGACCTGACACCTAGTAACCGGAGATATTTCCCGTACTGATCGGGAATCTGTTGAAACAGGACTCCAAGTATTCCCGACAACTTATTGCGATCGGGTGAATTGAAATCACTTCCCGATTTTGCCACAACCTTATAGGAAGCAACGAGCTCAACTGCAGATGCTTTGTAATTCGAAAATTGTGCAGCCAGAACTGCCCGGTACAGATGAATTTCAGCGATGGCTGCAGGCACGGAATTATTGGATGCCCGTGACTTTTCTAATATCTGAAGCCATTTGCCGGATTGGCTGAAATAAAAATCAGTATTGATTTTCGACTGGTAAAGAAGACTGTGGAGAAAGTCCCTGTACCCAATAATCCTGATAAATTCCGGATCATTAGCAGGATAACGCTGCATCAGCAACCTGTTACCCATCAGGGTGTCAAGCTTTAAATAAAGTTTACGGATCTCGGGATCAAACGAAACCGATTGCCCGGTAAGCGGGTTTCCTGATAAAAACAGAGCTGTCAGCACTATCAGGAAACAATTCCTCATCCCGGTTATAAAGGTTATTCCGATGGCGGCACTACGCCTGCAATCTCATCATCAACCAGGATTCTTCCGCAATATTCACAAACAATGATTTTTCTGCGTGACCGGATATCCAGCTGCCTCTGCGGGGGAATGCGGTTAAAACATCCGCCGCAGGCATCACGCTGAACCGTTACCACACCAAGTCCGTTGCGGGCATTTTTCCGGATCCTGCGATAGGCTGAAAGCAAACGCTCATCGATCCTGGTTCCAATCAATTGTGAACGCATGTAAAGATTCTCTTCTTCAATCTGAGTCTCAGAGATGATCTCGCCGAGTTCTCTATTTTTAGCTTCCAGATCCCGCTTCCTTTCCTCAAAAATGGTCCTGGAATCTGTGGTTACAGTTTGTTTATCCTGCAAACGAACTGAAAACTCCTTAATTCTTTTTTCACAAAGCTGAATTTCAAGCGACTGGAATTCGATTTCTTTGGATAAGGAATCGAATTCACGGTTGTTCCTGACGTTGTTCTGCTGTGTTTCGTATTTCTTGATCAGGCTCTGCGCATCAGATATTTCAACCTTTTTCTTGGCAACGGCATTTTCCAGTTCCTTTATCTCATCTTCAAAATTCTTGATCCGGGTTTCTAAGCCAACCAGCTCATCCTCAAGATCCTGTACTTCCAAAGGAAGCTCTCCGCGCAAAGTCTGTATCTTATCAATTTCTGATTCAACCTGCTGCAATTCAAAAATATCCTTCAGCTTCTCTTCTACATTCGGACCCTGCTCCTTGGTTCCTGTTTTTTGTGCTGTCATAGCTATAACAAATAGTTTATCGGATTGGTATTTACCTTAGTTAAATAAACCGCAAATTTAGGGAAATTTTCGATAAGAGAATCGGCCAATACGTTAATCGCAAATTGCTCACTTTCAAAATGTCCAATATCTGCCAAAAGAAGACTGCCCGGAACATCAAACCATGAATGGTATTTTATATCGGCTGTCAGGTAAATATCGGCACCGGAAAAGATAGCCTGATTCAGAAATTGTATACCGCTGCCTCCGCACATGGCGACCTTCCGCACCTGCTTATTACGCATCCTGGAATAGCGGATTACGGGTAAGCGGAACACCTCTTTAACCCTTTTCAGAAATTCCGGTTCGGAGCAATCGGGTTCCAATTCCCCGATTATCCCCAATCCCTGGGCCGGGTTTATATTTATCAGGGGAAAAAGGTCATAGGCCACTTCCTCATAAGGATGGCTGTCGAGCATGGCTTTAACAACCTGGTTTAACCGGTGCTTCGGCAAAATCGTCTCAAACCTCGTTTCGGGTTCATAGTGAACGGTACCGATACTGCCGGTAAACGGATGCGATCCCTTACCAGCCCTGAAAGTTCCATTACCGCTCACCTGAAACGAACAATTATCATACTTTCCGATTGTTCCCGCTCCGGCAGCGAAAATTGCCTTGCTGACGGCTTCCAGGTGCGAAGCCGGAATAAAACAGACCAATTTAATCAGATCATCCTCCCGCGGAACCAGTATCCTTTGGTTGATCAGGCCCAGCTTATCGGCCATTCGGCCGCTGACCCCGTCGATGACGGAATCGAGATTGGTATGACTGGCGTACAAGATGATATCATTCCGGATGGCCCGAATTAGAATTTCCTCCTGAAGCGAATTTCCTGAAAACTGCTTCATAGCGCTGAAAAATGGAGGATGGTGCGATAAAATAAAATTGCACCCCAGTTTCGCAGCTTCATCCAATATTTCAGGGATTACATCGAGGCAAACCAGGATGCCGGTAACCTCCTGATCCCTTCGTCCGGTCAGCAATCCCGAATTATCATACGATTCCTGGAGCCCCGGTGGAGCTTTGAATTCGATAACGGAAATAATATCTTTTACGAGGACCATACCGGGAATTAAAGTTCGTCGCGCATACCGGTGAGTAAATCTTTGATTTGCTGAAGTTTTTTCACAATCACGTGATTGCTTTCTGTATCGTTGCGATTATCTTTAAGCTTCTGCTGTGCTCCGCTCAAGGTCATTCCTTTCTCCTTAACCAGATGATAAACAAGGTGGATCTGTTCGATATCCTTGAGCATATAGTGCCGCTTACCCCCCGGTGTCTTTTTGGGGTTGATATTTTCAAATTGGCTCTCCCAGTAGCGAATAAGGGAAGGATTAACCTCAAACATCTCTGCTACTTCACCAATTGAATAATAGACTTTTTCTATTTTCGGTTCTTTGTATGGCAATTCTGTTGGAATTAGTCAAGTGATTGTCCGCCTAGTTTCGACATTTCAATCAGTTGCTGATACTCTAGCGGGGTAATATCCGTAAACAGGTAGTTGATAGGATCTACAGGAATCCCGTGCAGATGAATCTCAAAATGGAGATGCGGGGCAATTGTCAAACCGGTATTTCCGCTTTCGGCAATAATCTGGCCCCTTTTCACCTGGTCCCCAACATGGACAAGTGCTTTGTTCAGGTGGGCATAAAAGGTTTCATACGAATAGCCGTGATTAATGGTTATGGTTATTCCATATCCCGAGAAACCCTTAACTGGGTTCACTTCCACAACAATACCGTCACCTGCAGCCCTGACTTTTGTTCCCACCGGAGCAGTAAAATCGACCCCATTATGCGGACGATATACTTTTAGGATCGGATGAAGCCGGTGAGCAGAAAAGAAGGAACCAATCCGGGTATAACGTTCCAAGGGAATAATACTCGGAATCGCAGTAAGCATTTTCTGCTTGTCTTTACCCAGATTGAAAAGCAAATCATAGGATTTCGATTGTACATAAAGCTTGTTCATGATGTCGTCAAGCTTCCTGGCTGTCTCTTTCACGATCGTAGAGTTCTGGTAACCTTCAAGGTCGGCATATCGATTTACCCCCCCAAATCCTGCATTTCTGATCGATGAAGGAACCGGATCGGCTTCAAAAATCACCCGGTAAATATTATCGTCGCGGTTCTGTAATTCGGTTAATACACTCTGCGCCTGGTCCATCTTTTTAGTGGTCAGCTCAAATTGTGTCTGTAAAAACGCCAATTCACGCTTCAAAATTCTTTCTTTCGGAAAATCAGTAAACATAGATATAAGCAGAAGCAACCCGCCGCCAACAACTAAACTGGACATCAAATAAGCTATCACCCTGAACAATTTCTGGCCGATAGTTAATCGGATCCGGTCAAAAGAAAGAGATTCCGGGTTAAAATGATATTTGAACTTTGCCATACTTTACCACTGAATTCGCTTGTGCCAACTCTGCAAGTGTCGCAAAATTATTGAAATTATCTAACTTTGCCAAACTCTTAAGACACGAGTAATATAAGATAACCCGGATGAATTCCAAAATTATACGTCAAAAATTCAAGGATTTTTTCGCAACAAAAGGCCATCTTATTGCCCCATCGGCACCTTTGGTAATGAAGGATGACCCCACCCTGATGTTCACAAATGCAGGGATGAATCAGTTCAAAGATTATTTCCTGGGTAACCAAACTCCTAAGGCGGTCAGAATTGCCAATTCTCAGAAATGCCTGCGGGTTTCTGGTAAACACAATGACCTTGAGCAAGTTGGGTATGACACCTATCATCATACCATGTTCGAGATGCTCGGGAACTGGTCGTTCGGAGATTATTTCAAACCCGAAGCTATCGACTGGGCCTGGGAATTCCTTACCGGATGGATGGGAATCTCTCCGGAAAGATTATATGTGACCATCTTTGAAGGAGATGCACGCGAAGGGATTGAACGGGATACCGAGGCATACGATCTCTGGTTGAAACATACCGGAAAATCGAAAATTCTGGAGGGCTCCAAAAAGGATAATTTTTGGGAAATGGGCGATACAGGCCCTTGCGGTCCCTGCTCGGAGATACACATAGACATACGGTCCGATGCTGAACGCGCCGTCATTGACGGGAAAGACCTGGTCAACAAAAATCACCCGCTGGTTATTGAAATATGGAACCTGGTTTTCATACAGTATAACCGGAAGTCTGATGGATCACTCATTCAATTGCCTCAGAAACATGTAGATACAGGAATGGGTTTTGAACGCCTTACCATGGCTGTACAAGGAAAGCAATCTAATTACGACACGGATATTTTCCAGCCGGTAATCCTGAAACTCTCAGAAATCACCGGAATCAAATACGGAGCAGAAAGTCGTTCAGATATCGCCATGCGTGTTATCGCTGACCATATCCGTGCCATTGCTTTCGCTATTGCCGATGGCCAACTCCCTTCAAATACCGGGGCCGGTTATGTCATCCGGCGAATACTTCGCCGCGCAGTTCGCTATGGATTTAACTTTCTGAATCTTAAAGAACCATTTATGGCCGGGCTGGTTCAGGTTCTGGCAAAAAACATGGGTGATGCATTTCCAGAGTTGGTCAACCAGAAACAATTGATATCCAGAGTAATTGCTGAAGAGGAAAGCTCCTTCCTGCGCACTCTCGAAACCGGAATCACTCTCCTTGAAAACCTGGTTAATGCCCAGGAATCAAAGGAGTTGCCATTTAGCGGAAAAGCTGCGTTTGAGCTATATGACACCTATGGTTTTCCGCTCGACCTTACAGAACTGATTCTGAGCGAAAAGGGAATAAAGGTGAATATCCCGGAATTCCAGCAGGAAATGGAAAAGCAGAAATCAAGGTCGAGGCAGGCTTCAGGACAGGAAACTGCCGACTGGATAATTCTTCGCGAACAGGACGAGCAGGAATTTGTGGGATATGACCAATTATCCCTGGATATTAAGATAACCCGGTACAGACAGGTTAAAACTCCGAAAAAAACATTTTACCAGCTGGTGTTTGATAAAACCCCTTTCTATGCGGAAAGCGGCGGACAGGTTGGCGATACCGGAACACTTAAAGCGGAAAGCGAATTGGTGCAGATTGTTGACACCCGCAAAGAAAATAACCTCACCGTTCATATTGTCGAACAATTGCCAAAAGATCCCCGGGCAACCTTTCTGGCTGCCGTTGAGGAAAATACCAGGCTCAATACCATGCGCAACCACTCGGCAGCTCATCTTTTGCAATTTGCCCTCCGCAAAGTACTGGGCATGCACATCGAACAGAAAGGATCCATGGTTGATCCCGGCCATCTGAGGTTCGACTTCTCGCATTATCAGAAGATGACCGAAGCAGAGATTGACCAGGTTGAAATGCTGGTTAATAAATTGATCCGACAAAATATATCTCTTCAGGAATTGCGTGCCGTTCCCATCGCCGAAGCACGTGAAATGGGAGCTATGGCCCTGTTTGGTGAAAAATACGGTGATCATGTAAGGGTCATCCGTTTCGGCGAATCAGTTGAATTATGCGGAGGAACCCATGTTCATGCTACAGGCCAGATCGGTTTCTTCAGAATAATCTCAGAAAGCAGTATTGCCTCAGGAATCCGGAGGATAGAAGCACAAACGGGCTCAAAAGCTGAAGAGGAAGTGCGGGAACAGCAAAAAACCATTTGCGAACTCAATCTGCTGTTAAAATCGAATCACGGTTTGGTTGATTCTGTAAACCAATTGCTTGATGAGAACCAGCAACTACGGAAAAAAATCGAACTGTTTGAAAAAGATCAACTGAAAAACATCAAGGATGATCTTCGCAAGCGAATACAACCCTTAAACGGTGTTAACCTCATCTGCGAACGGGTAGATCTGCCAGATGCCGCCCTGATAAAAGATCTGGCTTATCAGATCAAGAGGGAAACTGAGAACCTTTATCTCGTTATCGGATCAATCATACAAGGAAAGCCGGTGCTTACGGTGATGATTTCCGAAAGTCTGATTGCCCGCCTGGGCTTACACGCAGGAAATATCATTCGCTACAGCGCACGCGAGATTCAGGGTGGAGGCGGGGGCCAGCCCTTCTTCGCCACCGCAGGCGGCAAAGATGCTTCAGGACTCGAGAGGGCTATGACAAAGGCGAGGGAAATTGTTATGGAAAAGATAAGATAGAGGAGATTGTAGAGACGCAATTATGCGTCTCTACGGTGCCACCGTTAAGGAACCAGGAATTTCAGAGCGCCGGGCAGGCAGGTATAAACAATCGGTGCCTTCCCTTCGATTTCGCCATCAGCTTCCACAATAATAAGATTCCCATCCGTTTCAACCAACAATTGGTTGGTTCGGTGATAAAACACCTCGGGATGGTCAATTTTCTCAGCCCTGCGGAGTTTTGAATAATTCCGTAAATAATCCATGATACTGAGATTGGCAAAAATGACCACTTCAAACATTCCATCATCAAGTTTTGCTTCAGGGGCAATTCCAAGACCGCTTCCAAAGTACTGGCCATTAGCCACTACGAGGCTCAATACAGTGCCTTCCCACTTAAATCCTTCCCAGGAAACCGTGATTTTCTTATGTTTATAGGTAAGGAAGGTGATTAAAATAGATAAAAAGAAGGTAAGCTTCCCTCCCAGGATTTTTTTTCGAAGATGAACTCCGTTAACCCGTACCACCACATCCCCGCCGATTCCCAGGTCGGCAATATTATCAAAATAACGGAGGTTTATGGAACCATCCGGAAGCCGGAATTGCATAGATCCTGCATCAAGCATCCTGGGCTGGTTTAGCTCTATCAAATCCCACAGCTGGTCAATATTCCTGTAAATCCCGATCCCGCGGGCAAAATCGTTGCCGGTTCCAAAAGGTAATACCCCGAGCTTGGTTTTGAATTTTTCGGCTCCGCCGGCCTTGAGATATCCGTTCACCATCTCGTTTAAGGTACCATCTCCGCCAACTGCGATTAAAAAATCACACCCATCACTCAATGCCAGATCAGTAAGTTTTTCGGCATGCCGAGGGTATGCTGTTTCATAGAATCTCACCTCATAATCCGCAGAAAATCTTACATTCAGGGATTCTTTAACAGACTTCTTACCCCGAATTTTACCATGAAGAATAAAACTTATTTTCTCCATCAGTTGAACGGCACGCCTTTAGGTTTCACGAACCGGGTACAATTTAATAACAATTTCGAAGGATTTAGTGAAGGTGCTTTTCAATTTGGCAAACTGTGTTATTTTTACATCTTTACATAATTAACTATTTGTATGGAATTCATTGCTAAGGATAACCGATATGACAGAATGCAATATCGCCGTTGCGGTAACAGCGGTATAAACCTTCCTCTTTTATCTTTCGGATTATGGCATAATTTCGGAGAAGTCGACGATTTTGAGACCGATAGGGAAATGGTCCGGTTTGCTTTTGACCAGGGAATAACCCATTTCGATCTGGCCAATAATTATGGTCCCCCGCCCGGTTCTGCCGAAACCAATTTTGGTAAAATTCTCAAAAAGGACCTGAAACCTTATCGTGACGAGCTGATTATCAGCACTAAAGCTGGATATTTAATGTGGCCGGGACCCTATGGTGACAATGGTTCCAGAAAATACCTGCTGGCCTCCCTGGATCAAAGCCTTGACAGAATGAACCTGGATTATGTGGATATTTTTTACTCCCATCGCTACGATCCTTTAACACCTATGGAAGAAACCATGGGTGCCCTGGCACAGGCTGTCAGATCTGGAAAGGCGCTCTATGCCGGCATTTCTAACTACCCACCCGATGAAACCATGGAAGCTGCCCGGATTCTTGCCGAAATGGGAACACCATGTCTCATTCACCAGGTGAAATTTTCATTGTTCAGGCGTGAAGCTGAAGAGCAGCTGGCAACAGTTCTTAGAAAAAAAATGATCGGTTGTATCGCCTTTTCCCCGCTGGCACAAGGACTCTTAACCGACCGGTATCTGGATGGGATACCAGCAGATTCGAGAGCCGGTAAGCCTCATGGTTTCCTGAAGGTTGACCAGATCACTCCGGAAATACTGGAGATTGTTCAAAAATTGGATCAAACCGCCCGCAGCCTCGGTATGTCACTGGCCGAACTTGCCCTGAACTGGGTGAAGAGCCATGACTTTATCACTTCTGTTCTCATTGGCGTCAGCACTAAACAACAACTCGAAATTAACCTCCGTATCCTGAATCTCCCTAACTTTTCACCGGATCAGATTCAGACTATAAATTCCTGCTTATCAGAATCAACCTAACCTTGAAATATAATGGAAATACGCAGAGCTTTCGATGTACTGGATCATGCTATGAAGACATATCCACGTACCGATGCACTGGCCTCAAAAGTTGATGGTCAGTGGGTCACCTGGTCTACCGACGAGTATGTCAGGATCGCGAACCAAATCAGCTATGGTTTGCTTTCTATGGGTCTGAAAAAGGGCGATAAAATTGTCAGTGCCTCCAACAACAGGCCGGAATGGAACTTTCTCGACATGGGGATGATGCAGATCGGAGTGGTGCATGTTCCGATCTACCCTACGCTTAGTGAAGAAGAAACGGCTTATATCTTTCAGCATTCCGATGCCAGGATGGCCATCACTTCAGATTCTGCCCTGTTTCGGAAATTTGAAAAAAACAGGACACCGAATATCGAAAAGATTTTCACCTTCGATGAAGTCGAAGGGGCCAGCAACTGGAAAGAAATCGCTGAACTCGGCGAGAAGAACCAGAAAGACTGGGCCGACAAGCTACCCGGGATTAAAGCATCTATCCAACCTGAGGACCTGTTTACCATTATCTATACTTCAGGTACAACAGGGGTTCCCAAGGGAGTAATGCTGTCTCACGACAATATGATGTCAAACCTCAGGGATGCCCTTCACATATTGGATCTCGACCATACCGAAAGAGCCCTGAGCTTTCTGCCTCTGTGCCATGTATTGGAGCGTATTGTCCATTATGGTTACCAGCTGCAGGGATATGGCCTGTACTATGCCGAGAATCTTGGCACCATTGGTCAGGATCTCAAGGAAATCAAAGCCAGTACTTTCGTAACGGTTCCCAGGATACTTGAAGTGATGTACGATAAGATTATTGCCAAAGGGAAAGCACTCAAAGGAATAAAAAAACAGGTTTTCTTCTGGGCTGTCAACCTTGGCCAAAGATATGAACATGGAGGCGTCAATGGTCCATGGTATGCATTTCAACTTAAGATCGTCGACAAACTGGTATTCTCCAAATGGAGGGAAGCTCTTGGTGGACATGTAAAAATGGTGTTCTCGGGAGGTGCTGCCTTGCAACCCAGGCTGGCAAGGGTATTCACTGCTGCCGGTATCCTCATTCAGGAAGGTTACGGACTCACGGAAACTTCCCCTGTTATAACTATTAATGAAAAGCATTACCCTGATAACATGATCGGTACAGTTGGTCTGGTACTGAAAAGCCTTGAGGTAAAAATTGCCTCCGATGGAGAAATTCTTGTAAAAGGACCGTCTGTAATGATGGGATACTATAAAAACGAGGATTTAACCCGGGAGGTGATGGATGCTGATGGATGGTTTCGTACCGGAGATATCGGTGAAATGGTTAACGGCCGGTTTCTTAAAATCACCGACCGTAAAAAAGAGATCTTTAAAAACTCCGGCGGTAAATACATTGCTCCTCAGTCAATTGAGAATAAGATCAAAGAATCGTTTTTCATTGAGAACAGCATGATTATCGGTGAAAACCAAAAGTTTACATCTGCCATTATCTCACCAAACTTCCGGTTCCTGCACGATTACTGCGCTAAGAAAAGTATCCACTATCGTGATAACCAGGAATTGATTTCCAAACCGCAGATTATTGCCCGCTACCAGCAGGAAATCATTGCACTCAATAAGAAGCTGGCTCCGCATGAACAGGTTAAAAGGTTCCGGCTGGTTGTCGACGAATGGACTTCCGCAACGGGTGAATTATCGCCGACATTGAAATTGAAAAGGAAGTATCTGCACGATAAATACGAGGCTCTTATCAAAGAAGTCTATTACATGTCTAAGAACGACGACGAATAAACCAAAGAAACAGGAAGGTCAGCAACCCGTTTATCAGGAGAAGTTCAAAGCTAAAGACATAGTTTATGCATTGCTGCGAGAAGTGCTGGATAAGGAAAGTGAGAACCGGTGCCAAAACCACCACCACCGGCACTAAGCGGTCGCGTATGGCGTATCGGGTAAACATCCCGAATACGTATAGACCAAGCAATGGACCATAGGTATATCCGGCTATTGTAAAAATGGTGTCGATTATGCTCCTGTTGTTGAGCGCCCTGAATAAAAGAATTACCAGCAGAAAAATCAGCGTAAGTACTATATGCACCCTGTTTCTCACCTTTCGGGTGACTTCCTCGGGGGCATTTCCTTTATTTAAAATATCGATGGTAACGGAAGTAGTCAGCGCCGTCAAAGCTGAATCTGAACTTGCGAAGGCTGCGGCAACAAGGCCTACAATAAAGATCACCCCAACCACGGGTGCAAGATAGCCACCGGTTGCAATCATCGGGAACAGGCTATCCGAGGCTGCAGGAATTTCGATATTCCTGGCCCGTGCGAAAAGTATCAGTAAGGCTCCCAGCGTAAGAAAGAGAAGGTTGATCGGAACAAGGGAAAGGCTGAACCAGGCCATGTTTTTTTGGGAATCCTTTAAAGTTTTGCAGCTCAGGTTTTTTTGCATCAGATCCTGATCGAGTCCGGTCATGGTAATGGTGATAAACATCCCCCCGATAAAATACTTGATGAAATGTTTCCGGTCGCCTCCAAAGTCATCCCAGAAAAAAATCTTGCCGAGCCCGCTTTCCCGGATCTGCCCGACCATGTCAGTCCATCCGAGGTTGAGATCCTTCATCACCAGAATAACAGTCAGAATCAAAGCCGTAAGAAACATTAAGGCCAATATGGAATCAGTCCAGATAATGGTTCTGATTCCGCCCTTATAGGTATAAAGCCAAATCAAACCCATGATAATCAAAACATTAACGGCAAAGGGGATGTGCAGGGCATCGAAAAAAGCAATTTGTAGTACCGCAGAGGCAAGAAACAATCGTGCGGCCGATCCTATCGTTCTCGATAACAGGAAATAGGATGCTCCGGATTTATATGACCAGTAGCCAAAACGCTGATTGAGATAACCGTAAATGGAGGTGAGCCTCATTTTATAGTAAAGAGGAAGCAGAAACCAGATAATAACCTGATATCCCACCAGATACCCGAGAACCATCTGCATATAAGCATATTGACTGGAGATTACCCATCCTGGCACTGAAATAAAGGTTACTCCTGATATCGAGGCACCTATCATTCCAATGGCAACAATATACCAGGGAGATTTTCTGTTGCCGATGAAAAAGCCTTCATTATCGGCCCCTTTGCTGGTTAGCCGTGAGATAAGAAGAAGCAGACCGAAATAGCTTAAAAGAATGATTGCAATCCAGACTGGGTTCATTGTTTTCAGGTCGATGCGGCAAATAAAGCTAAAAAATTGCTAATCGATGGTAACGATGTTACTTTTGAGCGATAAACGAGAATAATGGACTCTTCAAAATACACATCCAAACTGCTCGAAAAAGCAGTCAATGAATTTTCGAAATTACCGGGGATTGGCCGAAAAACGGCCCTGCGCCTGGTGCTTCATCTTTTAAGGCAGGATGTATCAGAGTCGGAATCATTGGCCAGCAGTCTGTTACAGTTAAGGAAAGAAATTCACCACTGCAAGATTTGTCATAACATTTCCGACCAGGAAATCTGCCAGGTGTGTTCAAATCCGGGTAGAGACCGGTCGCTGATCTGTGTGGTAGAGAATATCCGTGATGTAATGGCTATCGAATCAACCCAGCAGTACACCGGTGTATACCATGTTCTTGGAGGAATTTTATCGCCAATGGATGGAATCGGTCCGGCAAATCTTACCGTTGGTTCTTTAGCTGAACGGGTTGCATCCGGGGAAGCCAGGGAGGTTATTCTTGCCCTCAGCGCAACCATGGAAGGAGATGCAACCAATTTTTTCATTTACCGGAAACTTACCGAATATACTGTAAAAATTACAGCCCTGGCGCGAGGGGTGGCTGTTGGCGACGAACTGGAGTTTACCGATGAGATTACCCTCGGCCGTTCCCTACTCAACCGTACCCTCTTTGAAGAATCCCTCCGTAAACCTTAACCATCCATGAAACCTATCCGGATCTCGGTTATCATTGTCAGTTACAACGTTAAGTTCTTTCTTGAGCAATGCCTTAAGTCGGTCTACCGTGCCGGTAAGGATGTACCGATGGAGGTATTTGTGGTGGACAACAATTCGGCAGATGGTTCTTGTGTGATGGTCAGAAATCAGTTTCCGGATGTCAAACTGATCGAAAATAATGAAAACACCGGTTTCTCCAAGGCAAACAATCAAGCCATGAGTATTGCCACCGGTGAGTTTCATCTGATACTGAACCCCGATACGGTTGTTGAAGAATCAACTTTTCTGAAAATCCTGGACTTTATGGATAATCATCCTGAGGCAGGGGCCCTGGGGGTGAGAATGATCGACGGCAAAGGCACTTTCCTGCCCGAATCCAAGCGGGCACTCCCTACCCCGTGGGTCTCCTTTTATAAGGTTTTTGGATTGGCTGCCCTATTTCCACGATCGCGCAAATTCGGGCAGTACCATCTTGGCTATCTGCCCCAGGATGAAGTAAACCCTGTGGATATTCTTCCAGGAGCCTTTATGCTCATCAGGAAATCCGTTCTCGACCACACAGGCTATTTCGATGAATCGTTTTTTATGTATGGCGAGGATATCGACCTTTCATACCGAATACGTCAGGCCGGATACCTGAATTATTATTTCCCTGAAACCACCATTATCCACTACAAGGGAGAAAGCACCAAAAAGTCAAGTATTAATTATGTCCTGATGTTCTATCAGGCTATGATCATCTTCGCCACTAAACACTTTTCGAAAAGCAATGCCAGATGGTTCTCTTTCTTTATCCGCTTGTCTATATACTTCCGCGCAGCCATTTCCCTGATACGCCGGGTGGTTAGCCGCGTTTTTCTACCAATGGTGGATGCGGCGATATCTTTTCTGGGTTTTCTACTGATCAATCCCACATGGGAATCCATTAAATTTCCAGACGGGGGCCATCACCCTCCGGAATTTCTGATCCTGTTTGTTCCGGCATATATATTAATCTGGTTATTAGCTATTTATTTTTCAGGCGGTTATGATCTGCCAGTCAAATTGGTTAAAATCTTCAGGGGAATAGTTTACGGAACCGCGGTCATTCTGGTGGTATATTCACTCCTTCCTGAGGAATATCGTTTTTCTAGGGCTTTGATCTTACTGGGTTCAGGTTGGACCCTGATCGAAATTTTTGGGATCCGGCTGATTCTTCATTTCTCACAGGTAACCGGTTACCGGCTAGATATCGGCAATCGCAAAAAACTGGTCATCGTAGGCAAACCGGAAGAGTCAGAAAGGGTTAGTCAATTAATTGCCCAAACAAGTCAACCGGTTGAGGTGTTCGGCTTTGTCACTCCCGACCCATCCATTGCAGAATCCGGGAAATACCTCGGTTCGGTTTTACAGCTGAGTGATATCATTCGTATAAACCATATCGATGAGGTGATTTTTTGTGCAAAAGATTTAAGCACCAATGAAATAATCAGACACATGCTTGCATTGAGCTCCCTGGAAACCGAATATAAGATTGCTCCTGAGGCTGCCGAATCTATCATCGGCAGCAATTCCACAAATACCGCAGGCGATCTCTACATTATTCCGATCAATTCCGTCGGAGAACCTCATAACCGCCGGCTGAAAAGAGTTTTCGATGTCATACTTTCCCTTGTTCTGTTGGGTTTCTCACCGGTTACTGTCTGGTTTTTCCTGCCGCGCCCATGGCTAATGCTCTGGAGTTGCCTGCAAGTATTATCCGGGGCCCGCAGCTGGGTGGGTTATGCTCAGGCCGGTATCCACCCTGGCTATCATCTGCCCCCGATACGAAAAGGCATACTCCGACCGGAGAATGGCATTCATACCACCAAATATACCTCCCAAACCTGGCTCGATCTCAATCTTCATTACGCCCGGGATTACCGATTGTTTAAAGATATACGGATTCTGGCTAAAGGTTACAGGTCTATCGTGCAATGTACCAAGCATGTCCTTCTGATAGCATTCCTTCTGTCGGCAATGATCCCGCACGCGGAAAGTCAGGATTTCAAGGATCAGATCAACATGATCAGACCCAAGCCCGATTACTGCATGATTTACGGGGTACTCTCGCTGCAGAATAAAGAACTGTTGCCGGATACACGGATCAGCCTGATTGATCCGAAAAGTCATGAGATCTCTGAAAGCATCATGACCGACCGGAATGCATGGTACCTTTTTTCGGTTAAGAAAGGATTTCCTTATGGCCTGATTATAGAAAAAGATGGTTACTTTCCTTATTATGCGGAATATACAATTCCGTTTGATCTTCCGCAAAACAGGATGGAGAGAAATATTGCCCTTCCTGATGATCTTAAAAATGATTTCTCACTGTATTACCCGGCAGCTGATACTGTTTTGGGTGAAAAAAGCCAGGGTTTGCTGGTTCAATTAACCGCTTTACTAAAGAAACATCCCGGCCTTTCAGCCTGGTTTGATCCGCAGGGTGATTCGCTCGATTTTGCCAGAATCAACCTGCTCACCTCTGCTTTCATGAAAAATGGCGTGGAAATTTCCCAGCTCAGGACAGGCAGCCGGCTAGATCCCGCTGAAACTTTCATACGGATAGAAATCAACACGGGTCCCGAAAATGTCGTCCTGCTGCAGTCATCTTCAGATGCTAAACCGCCGGATGAATTATGGACCATCCAGTTCTCGGCTTCCAAAACATCCCTGAATAAAAAAGCTTTTAAAAGCCTTGATCCCGTTCATGAATTCAAAGGAAAAGATGGCTTTTACAGATACACATACGGTACGTTCAAAACACGGGAGGAAGCAAACCGCAAGCTTCTGTTAGTCAAGAAGAAAGGCTTTAATAAAGCATTTACCAAAACAGTCGGTTCAATCAAAAAACTATAAAACACATGGAACCGCTGCAAGGAACCCGGATATGCCTCAGGGCAATTGAACCCGGAGATGAGGAAATCTTATTCAAGTGGGAAAACGATCAGAAATTCTGGCAGGTAAGCAATACTCTTACCCCATTTTCACGACATATGCTCCGGCAATATCTTGATCATGCCCATCTCGATATATTCCAGGCCAGACAGCTTCGACTGGTTATTGAGGCTAAAGATTCGGATAAGCCGGTTGGACTGATCGACCTGTTCGATTTTGACCCCCACAATCAGCGGGCCGGTATCGGTATCCTGATAGGCGAATCAGTTGAATGGGGTAAAGGATATGCCAAAGATGCGCTCAAAATCCTGCTTAAATATGTATTTACGGTTCTTCTCCTCAATCAAGTGTATTGTTCAATAGATGAATCCAATACAGCCAGTCTGAACCTTTTTAAAAATGCAGGATTCCGCATCACCGGCATCAAAGAAAAATGGAATAGGAGCTTCACGGGCTGGTCCAATGAATGGTTCCTTCAAATCACTTCCGACGATTGGTCGGCCATCGACCGAAACGAAGGTATTTCCTTGAGAAATGAATAAGTGGCTGTCCGAGGATCCATCTGGATACAAAAATGGCTCAACCCATTGGTAACAAGCAGTATATCTACCCCCAGCACCATGTTGTACCGGGCAATCTGATCAAAGGTTTTTTGGTTTAGCACAATGTCCGGAGCCTTGCATTCCACCAGAATTATGGGTTGGCCCAGCCGGTTATAAACAACGATATCACACCTCCTGGTTAATGTATTATGAGTGATTTTATGTTCGAAAAGAAGCAGGCTTTCCGGATAGTCCAGTGCTTCGCATAAATAACGTGCAAAGTTCTGGCGAACCCACTCTTCAGGAGTAAGCAAGTACCAATCCCGGCGAAAAACATCAAAAATCCACTCTCGCTCTCCCCGGAATTTTATATTGAAGGAATAAGTTGGTAAATTTAACGGCTGCATGTCTATGCACATTCGGCGTAAAGATACTGATGACTGGCAAATTCACTGCATGAAAACCAAACAGGAAATTGTTGAAAACTGGCTTCCCAGATATACCGGACGAAAGTTGGAAGATTTCACTCAATATATTGTACTGACCAATTTTAACCAGTACGTTGAATCTTTCGCACAGATGAACAATGTTGACATGATCCGCGATGTTAATATGCCCAATGCCAGTGCCGGTGGAATAACCATAATCAATTTCGGGATGGGTTCGGCCAATGCGGCCACCATTATGGATCTTCTAAGTGCCATTCATCCTGAAGCTTGTCTGTTTCTTGGTAAGTGCGGCGGGCTGAAAAAGAAAAATAATGTAGGTGATCTCATCCTCCCGATTGCCGCAATCCGCAGCGAAGGTACCTCAAATGATTATCTGCCGCCTGAGGTTCCCGCCCTCCCGGCTTTTATGCTCCAGCGCGCTGTTTCGACGGCTATCAGGGATTACGGGCGCGATTATTATACCGGTACGGTTTATACAACCAACAAAAGGGTTTGGGAATATGACGACCGGTTTAAAAAATTCCTGGTCAAAACCCGCTCAATGGCCATCGACATGGAAACCGCAACCATCTTTATCGTTGGTTTTGATAATGAGATACCTTCAGGGGCACTTCTGCTCGTTTCAGATCAGCCGATGATTTCAACCGGAATCAAAACAGCCGAAAGCGACAGGGAAGTCACTTTGAAATATGTATCCGATCACCTGAATATCGGTTTACAGGCAATGCATGAGATCATTGGCCAGGGCCGGTCAGTCAAACATCTTAAATTTTAAAAACCTCTTCATTTATGACTTTTGAACAAATTATCTCCGATATTCAGAACCGTAAATTCTATCCGATTTACCTGCTAATGGGTGAGGAACCTTATTTTATCGATCAAATCTCGGATCTGATACAAAATACGGTACTTGATGAAGGACAGAAAGCATTCAACCTTAGCATCATCTATGGCAAGGACCTGGAGGGGGCCCAGATCGACAATACTGCGCGCCGGTTTCCAATGGGGGCCGAGTTTAACGTAATCATCGTTAAAGAAGCCCAAATGGTCCGGAAAATCGATGACCTTCAATATTTCGCTGCCAATCCGCTCCAATCAACTATCCTGGTGCTGTGTTACAAGTATGAGGTACTGGACAAGCGGAAAAAACTCTATAAATCGATCGATCAAAATGGTATTGTATTAGCAACCAAGAAAATATATGAAGACCAGATGCCCAGGTGGATCGAGTCATACCTGAAACACAAAGGCTACCACATCGAACCGGGCGCTGCAATGATCCTCACGGAGTATCTGGGGAACGACCTGTCGAGAATTGCCGGTGAGATTGATAAATTGCTGATCCCACTTCCCCGGGGGCAGATGAAAATCACCCCTGAGCATATCGAGGAGAACAGCGGTATAAGCAAGGACTTTAACAGTTTTGAGTTGGTTAAAGCATTATCACGTAAGAACATACAGAAAGCCAACCGGATCATCAACTACCTGGGTGAAAACCAGAAAAACAATCACATCTCTGTTACCATATCCACCCTCTTCTATTATTTTGCCAAGTTGCTCGCCTATCATTTCATAGATGATAAAAGCCCGCGTAATGTCACCGCGTCAATTGGCATCAATTCCTATTTCGTACCGGATTACCAGCAGGGAAGCCTGCATTATCCCAGGAAAAAAGTCATTCAGATCATTTCACTCCTGCGCGAATATGATCTGAAATCCAAAGGATTTGGAAATATCTCAACTGATGAGGGTGAACTATTAAAAGAATTAATATTCAAGATATTACATTAAATCCAGCTATGACCATTATCATCATATTGATCACTTCGGTTTTTTCTATCATTGCTTTCAGTCACCATAGCCTGATCTATAAATACCAATTCAATCCTTATCAGATTATCAAACGCCGGCAGTATGCCAGACTGATTCTCCACGCCTTTCTTCATGCCAATTGGACGCACCTGATTGTCAATATGCTGGTGCTGTATAGTTTCGGAACCGTCCTGGAACGCTCTTTTCAACAATTTTTTGGCATCAATTGGATTCCCTATTACCTTGTTCTCTATTTCGGTGCCATCCTGGTATCACCATTATATGCACTGGTTAAGCATCGCAACGATTACTTACACAATGCGGTTGGCGCGTCAGGGGCAGTTTCCGCAGTTGTTTTTGCAGCTATTTTTTTTGATCCCTGGAACAAAATTTATTTTTTCGGAATGATACCTATGCCAGGGATTGTTTTTGCTGTTTTATACCTCATATATAGCGGGCTGATGAGCCATCGCAGCAAAGACAACATTGCACATGATACCCACTTCTTCGGGGCCATCTTCGGTTTTCTTTTTCCCATCCTGCTCAATCCTGATTTATTTTCCTTTTTCATTCGTCAGCTCACACGCAGTTAACAGTTTGAAAAACAAATACATCCTATATAACCAGTCGGTAATTCCACGGGAATCCATGAATTTA
This sequence comes from Porphyromonadaceae bacterium, assembly GCA_007280905.1. GTDB lineage: Bacteria > Bacteroidota > Bacteroidia > Bacteroidales > UBA12481 > UBA12481. Next base: position 21,187 of record QYQM01000065.1, read on the forward strand.
AGCCCGGAAGAATGGTTTGAGGTTTCAGGGCAATGCATCCGGCAAAGCCTTTTTGCTTCCGGAAATCGTATCCCCTTTCTAAAGCCTTGGCTTGAATTACTTGGACAGCGGTTTGGTTCCATTGGCTGGCATCTTCCTGATGAATTCCGGTTACCCGAATTCAAAATACTGCTTGAAAAATTACTAAATAGAAATCGTCTGTTCAAAGGCAGCTGGATCCACCTGCTGATCATCCCGGTTTTCCCGTCAGCCGAACTGGATTGCAGCCCAGCCTTTAAATGCATCGGATTGACTGAAGAGATTGAATTTGACTATTTTCCGCTGAATCAGAAAGGATTATCAATTGGTGTATCGGAAAAATACCATAATACCACCGATCCATTCTATAGTTCGATGGTGCGCAGTCTGCTGCGCAACCTCCTCATCCGTCAGGAAGCGGTTACCAACGGATGGGACGAAATTATCCTGACCGACCAGAGAGGGTTCCTGTCAGAAGCTTCTGAAAGCAATATCTTTTTAAGATTAAAAGATCAGATCATTACCCCTGCGCCGTCCAACAATTGCTTCCCCCGGATCATTACCGGGATCATAAAGGAACTGATCCCGCATACCGGCTATTCCGTTACCGTTAGCGAAAAGTTAAAGCCGCAGGATTTGATGAAAGCCGATGAGGTATTTCTAACCGACGACATCAATGGAATACGATGGGTACTTGGTTACGGGAAGAAAAGATTTTACCGGAAAATCTCCAATAGCCTGCATGAAGAGCTCACCGGCATGATCAGGACAACCGATCAGTTCCAGCCCGGGTTTTCAGGGTAACGGGTCCACATCTGGTACCGCTCGTCCTCATGTTTGAGAATATTCTCCCACAGTTGGATATTAGAACCATGCATAACATCCAATCGGTCGATGTTGGTGACCAGCCAGGAATTTTCCTCGATTTCCCTCGCCAGTTGACCCGGATGCCAGCTGGAATAACCCACGAAGAACCGGATTTGATATTCCTTTATCCAACCCTCGTTTATCCCTGCCTTGATCGCTTCAAGGTTGCCACCCCAGTATACCTGTTCCATGATCTCTTCGCAATCGGGGATCACGTGGCCAAGCGTATGAATATAATGAATGGTATCGGTACGGACCGGACCGCCAATGGATATGAGGGAATTGATAGCAGGGAAGTCCTTGATGATTTCATCTACACTGAATTCAATGGGATTATTCAAAACAAAACCCAGTGTTCCTTCGTTATTATGTTCAGTGAGCAGTACAACGGAACGCTTGAAATAGGAATCTTGCAAAAAAGGTTCGGCAACCAGAACTCGTCCCTTGTTCGGCAAGATGCTATTGTGTTGAATCTTAAAAAAATCCAGATTCTCTTTCATGAATAACGAACAATGATACTCGATCAAATTAACGAAATTTATTACATTCGTCCAATATCCAATTTTTATATTATGCTTTTAACAGTCTTTTTAATTACTATAGTCCTTGTGGCTCTGGCATTTGCCGGGCTCGGGGTTAACATCCTGTTCCGGAAGAACGGAAAATTCCCACAAACCGAAGTGGGCAGTAATAAGAATATTAAAAATCTTGGGATCACCTGTACCAAGCAGGATGAAATGAAAATGTACCGTCAGGAAAGGAAATCCGGCACTCCGGCCACTCAACCGCCTATGCGGGATTGCGGTATCGGTTGCTCCTGTGTTTCTGATGAATTCTGAATCATAGCCTGAACCCCGGGAGATTGCCAGGTTTTAAGCGAACCATCAGCGTCGCTGTATATAAAATATACTTGTATCCCTGGTATCTGAGTGTATAGCTGTTTGGCCTTCTCGAGTCCGATCACCATAAAAACAGTGGCATAGGCATCCGCGTAAATGCATTGATCAGTAAAAACTGTTGCCGATAAAAGGTTACTTCGTGCCGGATAACCGGTTTTCGGATCTATGGTATGTGAATATTTCACCCCATTCTCCTCATAAAATTTCCGGTAATTTCCTGATGTGGCTACGGAAATGTGCTCCAGATGAAAAACCTGCTGAATCTCGCGTTCCAACGTATTTTCCAAAGGCTTGTCAACTCCCACGCGCCAGGCATTTCCTTCCCTGTTCTTGCCCAGACACCTTAATTCGCCCCCGATTTCCACAAGGTAATTTCTAACTCCCACTGAATCAAAATATTCCGATATAACATCAGCAACATAGCCTGGTGTTATAGCATTGGGGTCTATCATAATTCTCGGATCATCTTTAATCAGACGGTCACCATCGATGCGGATTTTATGATAACCCGTGAACTTCAATATACTGTCGATCTTGGCCGGAGTTACCTTCTCCCGCGCAGTAAAACCGAAACCCCAGGCATTTACGAGTGGCGCCACGGTCATGTCAAATGCTCCGCCCGACTGATCCGACACTTCCCGGCCCACCTCAAGAACCCGCTTGAGATCTTCATCGAGCCGGGCAGCAGGATCATTATGGTTGATTCTGGATAATGTCGAATTCGGATCGTAAGTCGACATCGAGATATTAATACGATCCAGGATCCCGGTTATTTCTTTTTCGAGCGTTACCGACGGTTTGTATTCATAGGTAATATGATAGGTTGATCCATACACCGGACCCTCCTGAAAATGGTAGGTCCATTTGGTGGAACAAGCCGGCAGAAGAGCCAGCACTAAGACATAGATTAGGACTTTGCTTTGCATGATGCGAAGTTGACAACTCCAGTATCTATCCTCCAAAATCATCAAATGCGATCATGTCGTCTGGTACACCCAGGTTGTACAATAATTTCAAAACGGCATCATTCATCATCGGTGGTCCGCATAAATAGCATTCGATTTCCTCAGGTTCTTCCAGCTTACTCAGATATTGATCAAAGAGCACCTGGTGTATGAAACCGGTTAAACCGGTCCAGTTATCCTCAGGTTTTGGCTCTGAGAGGGCAAGATTAAACGTGAAGTTCGGGAATTCCTTTTCAATTTGACGGAACTCGTCTTCATAAAAAACTTCGCGTTTTGACCGTGCACCATACCAGTAGCTGACTTTCCGGTCGGTTTTTTCGGTTTTGAAGAGGTGAAAAATATGTGACCGCAGTGGTGCCATACCTGCACCCCCGCCTATAAAAATCATTTCGCGTTTGGTATTTTTAATATGGAATTCGCCGTAGGGACCTGACATCATCACCTTGTCGCCGGGTTTAAGCGAGAAGATATACGATGAACAAATACCGGGATTAACACGTGCAAAGCCGCAACGTGCTGAGTCCCAAGGTGGAGTTGCAATACGGATGTTGAGCATGATAATGTTGCCTTCTGCCGGGTAATTGGCCATACTATAGGCACGGAACGTCGGCTCCGGGTTTTTCATCTGCAGGTCCCACATTTTGAATTTATCCCATTCATCCCGATATTCCTGTTCAATAAGAAAATCCTTGAAATTCACTGATATTTCCGGAACATCAATCTGAATATATCCGCCTGATTGGAACACCAGATTTTCGTCTGCCGGAAGTTTAACTTTAAACTCCCTGATAAAGGTGGCCACATTTCGGTTTGAAACGACCTCGCATTCCCATTTCTTGATACCCAGAACAGCTTCAGGAATCTTAATTTTCATGTCGTTACGAACCTTTACCTGGCAACCGAGCCTCCAGAAATGATGCTGTTCCCTTCTCGTAAAGAATCCGACCTCAGTTGACAAGATCTCGCCTCCTCCTTCCAGAACCTGGCACTTACACAAGCCGCATGTTCCCCCGCCCCCGCAGGCAGATGGCAGAAATACACCGTTGGAAGAAAGTGTGGACAAAATATTAGTCCCGGGTTCGATCTCCAAAACCTTTTCCCCACTGTTGATATCGAGATGAACCAAACCTTCAGGGGTCAGCTTTTTCTTGGCATACAGTAAAACTGCAACCATCAAAAGCATAATGACCAGAAAAACCGCAATGCTGATGGATACCAGAAAGCCTGTACCCGAGAGTGCTAAAAGCAATATCATGATAATCAGTTTATCAGTTTATAATTTGAAGCCCATAAAACCCATGAAAGCCATGGCCATCAGACCGACCAGGATAAAAGTGATCCCAAGTCCCCGCAAAGGAGCCGGGATATTGGAGTACCTGATCTTCTCCCGCACCGCAGCCAGACTGATAATTGCGATTGCCCATCCAAGCCCGGAGCCAAAGGAGAAGGTAACGGTTTCCCAAACATTGCTGAATTCCCTCTGCTGCATAAAAAGTGCACCTCCGAGAACAGCACAGTTAACGGCTATCAGTGGCAGGAAGATACCGAGAGCATTATACAGTGAAGGAGAGAAATGCTCAACGATCATTTCCACCAATTGAACAATCGCAGCAATTACCGCAATGAATATGATAAAACTGAGGAAGCTGAGATCAACTTCGGCAAGTTTCGGACTAAGCCAGGTAAGGGATCCCTCCTTCAACAAATATTTCTCGAGGAGATAGTTCACCGGAACGGTAATCACCATTACAAAAATAACGGCAACACCCAATCCGACAGAAGTTTTAACAGTCTTTGATACAGCAAGATATGAACACATGCCTAAAAAATAGGCAAAGATCATGTTATGGATAAAGACTGTATCGATAAACAGGTTTATGTGATTTTCCATATCTCCCGATATTATTTCGATTCAATTAGTTTTTTACTTCTGCTTCTTTGTATCCAGATGATAACCCCAACCAGGATCAATGCCATCGGGGGCATAATCATCACTCCGTTATTGACATACCCGATTGTGTACACCCCCAGTTTTTCCATAATGGGATATCCCCAAACTGTTCCTGATCCCAGCAGCTCGCGTACGAAGGAAACGCCGATCAATATCCAGCCATAACCCATGCCGTTGCCGATCCCGTCGATAAAGGATTCCCAGGGCTTATTGGCCATGGCAAATGCTTCAAGGCGGCCCATCAGGATACAGTTGGTTATGATCAATCCAACGAATACCGACAACTGCTTGCTGACGTCATAAACAAAAGCCCTGAGCAGCTGATCGACAATGATTACCAGGGTAGCGACAACCACCAACTGAACTATAATCCTGATTCTCGCCGGGATACCTTTTCGCAAGGTCGAGATAATGAGGTTTGAAAATGCGGCAACTATGGTCACCGACAAAGCCATTACAAATGCCGGCTTCATCTTAACTGTTACGGCAAGCGCTGAACAAATCCCGAGCACCTGAACAGTGATCGGGTTCTCCATATTCAGAGGGTTGGTAAGGAGCTTTAAGTTCTTGGCGGAAAATAACTGGCTCATATACTTATTGTTTATGCTTATTTATAAATGGAAGATAATTCTTCATACTGTCGAAAATAGTGGCTTCAAGGCCCTTGCTGGTGATGGTACCTCCGGATATGGCATCTACCGAGTGATCCGGAATCTTGGCTTCGTTATTCTTAAGAACCTTGACTGAAATATATGCTCCGGCTTCGTCAAATATCTTCTTGTTCAGAAACTGTTTCTGAAACCAGCGGGTATTGATTTCTGCGCCTAGTCCCGGTGTTTCCCCCTGGTGATCAAAGAAAACACCGGTGATTGTATTCATGTCGTCACCGATGGCTACATAGCCCCAGATCGGTCCCCATAAACCTTTTCCGCGAACCGGGAAAATGAAGTTTTTCGAACCATCGTCTTTGGTACAAAGAAAAACAGGATAGACTCTAACGGTCGAGTCCTTCTTCATTTCCGATGTTGCATCTACTTCAAAGGCATCCCGGTCAGCAATGGTGTCGCCTGCCGGATTCAGGACAAAGGTTTTTGCAATATATTTATCATACTCGGATTCGACATATTTATTTTTGTTATCAGCTGAGCCGGCATCCCAACCTTTATCTACGGCATGCAGAATCTCCAGTTTCTTGGCAATCTCGAGGTTTTTCTGCTGAAAAGGCTTTAGAACTGTCGCAGCCAGTGCAAGTAAAGCTGCAACCAGGACAACCATCACCGTGGAATAAATAAATATATACGTATTACTTTTATTCATGACAGGTAGTTTTTTTCAGGATTCAAACTTTTACCGGTATTCGTTTCAATCGACGATTTATGTTCGACTGAACCACAAAATAATCAATCAAAGGAGCGAACACGTTCATCAGTAAAATGGCCAGCATAACACCTTCGGGATACGCAGGGTTCACCACACGTATCAGTATGGACATCAATCCGATAAAGAAACCGTAAATCCACTTGCCCTTTTCAGTTTGGGCACCTGTTACCGGATCGGTAGCCATAAAAACGGCACCAAAGGCAAAACCTCCCATAACCAGGTGATAATAAAAAGGTACATGCATATATGAATTAGCGCCCCAGAGGTTAAGGATTCCTCCCATGAAAAGTCCACCCAATATTACAGAAACCATTATTTTCCAGGATCCTATACCGGTTGCAACCAGTATAATGGCACCAATCAGTATGGCCAATGTCGATGTTTCACCAATAGATCCCGGGATTGTTCCCAGGAACATATCAATAAACTTCGGCATTTTGTCGATATGCCCTGCAGCAGCTTCTCCGAGAGGTGTTGCACCACTGAAACCATCAATCACACCCTGCCCTTTGGTTAATCCGGCAATCCAGATCTTATCGCCAGTCATAAAGGCAGGATAGGCAAAGAAAAGGAAAACACGCGAAAGCAGTGCCGGGTTAAATACGTTCATTCCGGTGCCTCCAAAAACCTCCTTGCCAAAGACCACGGCGAATGCTGTAGCCAGAGCAACCATCCACAAAGGAACATCAACCGGCATAATCAGCGGAATAAGCATACCGCTGACCAGAAACCCTTCATTTACCTCATGACCTTTTACCTGGGCAAAAATAAATTCTATGCCGAGGCCTGTAACATAGGATACCACTATGATTGGAAAAACCTTGAGAAAACCGAATCCGAATCCTTGCCATGAAAAGAACGCAACGTCTTTCCCAACAGAAAGGAAATGCTGGAATCCGACATTCAGCATTCCAAAAATCAGTGCCGGAAATAGGGCCAGAATAACAACTGTCATAGTTCTTTTCAGATCGATACTGTCACGGATATGCGCCCCGTTTTGGGCTACCCTGTCAGGAACAAAAAGGAAAGATTCAAATGCATCAAAGGTTGAATGCAATTTAGCCAGCTTACCTCCCTTCTGAAATTGAGGCTTCACCCGGTCGATCAATTGCCTGAGTTTTTTTGCTTTCATTGTACTCTTCTATTCTTATTTCAGGGACGTTTATTGACTCATTTCTTTGCGAATCAGATCTAACCCGGTGCGCAGGATTTCCTGCACATCCGTTTTTGAAGTGCAGACAAATTCACACAAAGCCATATCTTCTTCGATTACTTCGTATATACCCAGCTGCTCCATCTTATCTACGTCATTGGTTATAACAGCCTTAAGCAGATGGACAGGATAGATATCCATCGGAAATACTTTCTCATACTGACCGGTCATAACAAAAGCCCGGTGCCCGCCTTTCAAGTTTGTATCGATATCCCACGATTTCTTAGGCAGGAATGAACTGAGGAAAGATCTCGACATGCTGAATTTATTAATACCCGGCATGGCCCAACCGAAAAGGTCGAAGTACTTGCCTTCCGGAATAACCGTTACCACTGAATCATAATAACCCAGATATCCGTTTTCGCCGATGTTTGTCCCGGTAAGAACATTGCCGCTGATGACTCTCGGCGGAAGCTCCTGTTCCTGCAATTGTCCGGCTAAAACCGGTGCAATTGCCATTCCCCTTATGCCCTTAATATATCGCGGTTCTTTAATATAACTACCGGCAAGTGCAAAAGTCCATGTACTGTCAAGTTGTCCAATAAGGAAGGTTCTTCCGATGAGAGCCACCAATTGCGGGGTGACCGTCCAAACTACCTCTTCTTTATTTACCGGGGCAACGTGATGAATCTGAATTCCGGTATTTCCTGCCGGATGCGGTCCGGAGAAGAAGTGATACTCAATACCCTCCAGATTGGCAAAAACCTTAGATGGTTCCTTGCGGGAGTCCAATCCGATATGGACCTTTCCGGAGGTCAGTTTTCGCAGTGCTTTGATCCCCGTTGAAAAAGTTTTTGCTTCATCCTTCAGAATAAACTCATAATCAGCACCTAATGGAGCTGAATCAAACGCTGAAATAAAAATATCCCTTGGCGTATGATTCGGATCCGCCACCACTCCATAAGGGCGTTGAATGATGGATGGCCACAAACCTGATTTAAATATTTGCTGACGAATCGCTTCCATGTCCATTGTTGAGGGATCTCCTTTCTGAAGAGGTTCAAACCCCGGTTGCAATCCGGAGCGCACCATAATATCCAGGAGCTTTCTTCGCTCACCGCGAAGTATTTCTTCGACTGTACCGCTTACCGGTGATACAAAAACGATCTCGGGATGGGTCTTATCACAGAACAATGGAGTTCCGGCCAAAACCTCCTGACCTTGTTTTACCAGGATTCTCGGGTCAATGCCCTTAAAATCTGTTGGCTTAACTGCAAAAAGGTCTGTCCGTCCCGCTTGGGAAATCGTCTTGCCGGCGGCTCCCTTTAACCGGATGTCTAACCCTCGCTTGATTTTGATTACCTTTGACATGTCAATGGCATATTTTTTGAAAGTATCGGGCAAAAATATCTTTTTTGTGTTTTCATTATAACAATATGAAAATATTTATTTATCTAAGTATTTCAATTTTTACAATTTTCAATTGTGAAATCCTTAACGCGGGACCAATAAGTGTAACAATTTTAAGGGAAAATGGTTACCAACTACCTGAAAAAATCGTTTATGAGGATCAAACTTACCTCGATAATATAAAAACTGTTAAAATGTACCGTTCAGGCTGGAGGCTTTCACCGCCGATGCATAACCTCCGGGATACCTCATCCCTGATTCTCGAGTTTGACGATCTTTCAGATGAAACCACTCATTATACCTATACCCTGATACACTGCTCGGCCGGGTGGGAGCCGTCGGACCTGGTTAATACCGAATACCTTTCGGGCTTACCCGAAAATGAAATCCGTGATTACCGGTATTCAAGAAACGCCCTCCAAAGCTATAAACATTACAGGCTTTCCCTCCCTAATGATGACATCCAGCCCAAACTTCCCGGCAATTACATTTTATATGTTTATAAAAACTTTGATCAGGAGCAGCCGGTTCTTACCCGGCGGTTTTTCATCATTGATCCGATAGTTCAGATCATACCTGATGTGCACCGTACTGACAATGTCAAGTACCTGTCCACCGCCCAGGAAGTGGATTTTACCATAAATTATCAACAATTGCAGCCGGAGGATCCAAAGCGGAATTTTAAGGTTACCATTTGTCAGAACCTTAACTGGATAACTGCCGTTAGCGACCTGTTACCGAAGTATATACAACCCGGAGAACTGATTTACAATTTTGAAGAAGAGAACTTGTTTCAGGGAGGTAGTGAGTTTCTGCATTTCGACACTAAAAGCTTGAAATACAATTCTGACCGGATTCAGGAAATTCGTTTTGAACGGCCTTTGAAGCATGTTTACCTTCTTCCCGACCGGCCAAAAGCATTCAGTACCTATGAATATCAGGAGGATATAAACGGGAAATATCTGGTTAAATGGGATGATGCATTCGATTCTGATACGGAAGCTGATTATGTTAAGGTCCATTTCATGCTTAACACCAGCGATTCTATTGCTGATACTGATGTGTTCCTTTTTGGAGATCTTACGACATGGAAACTCGCGGCTGATAACAAATGCACCTACAACCCTGTAAATCAATCTTATGAAATTGACCTGCTGTTAAAACAAGGGTATTATAATTATGAATATGCTACCCGGCGCCGTTCGGATCAAAAGGTCGATTTAACGGAGATTGACGGCAATCATTTTGAAACTGAAAATGACTATTACATCTTTGTCTATTATCGTGATATCAGGGAAAGATTTGACCGCCTGGTTGGCCTGCAAATTGCCAATTCGGTTAAACTTCCCAAAAACTGATTCTTTTGATGCGGAATTTTTACTATATTTGTAAAAGCAGGATGAGATTTATGCTCAACAGATTACTTCCTTTGTCTTTCTTGGTGTTCTTTGCCATTTATATTGATGGTTACTCACAGGGCGAGATCGATAAACAACCCAAAGTGTTTTTCAGGAACGAACGTTCCTGGTCGGGCAGTCTGAATTCTAATGGCTGGGGCGTGAATTACCGTTATAGCAAGCGTCTCAATGCTTTCAGCAGTATAATTTTTGATGCCGACCTGGCCAGCATCCGCCATCCTAAGGAAATCAAAAGCCAGAGTCCTTACATAGGCGGTTGGGGTCGGTCCTATGTGTTCGGGAAAACCAATGAAGCATTTTCCCTCCGTGGCGGTACCGGATACCAAAAGGAACTGTTCAGTAAATTCGACCAGGGCGGGATATCAGTCCGCTTTTTTTCCGGTGGCGGATTGTCGCTGGCAATCCTTAAACCAATATATTACCTGAAAGTAACAGGTTTCAATCCATCGACCCTGGATTTGTCCAGGGAGAAATCTCTTTTTGACCCGGATTATATGCAGAGCATATACGACATATACGATCGGGAGTCATTCTTTATGGGGATAAATGAAACCACCGTCGTTCCTGGCTTTTATATCCGTACGGGCCTCAGTTTTGAATATAGTTCCGAGGACCGGTTAGTGCATGCCCTGGAAGGGGGGATTCAGCTGGAAGGGTTTCTTAAAAAAATACCAATTTTGGCAACTGAGGATAATCATCAATTGTTCCTGACCCTGTTCGCGAGCTATCGGTTCGGTAAGGTAATCGATGCCCGTTTTCAAAAATAGTCCCCATTTTTTGAAATATTCATTTTTTTTGTATTTTTAGAGCCTATAGTCGTAGGGGGACTTGCGCTTTTATTGAAATTTTAAGATTATGAAAAACAAACATTTACTCTTTGCTCTTGCTCTTGTTTTATCCGTTGGATTCACTGCCTTTGGCCAGGTAGCCAGAGAAGGGAAGGTCCAACTTACTGGTGACGGTAACCAAACCGTCAAAGATCTTGACCCCATGAACCCGGCAAACTGGCTCAATGCCCGTCGTGTTAATCAGTACTCCGGTACTATTAATATTGCTGATATCGTCAGGGCTCAGGAACAAGTTAAGGCCCTCTCCCGTAAAGGCGGTAACTCCCTGAACATGTCGTGGAACGAAATCGGCCCCAATAACATCGGCGGCCGTACGCGTGCTTTCCTGATTGACAAGGACAACCCTGATGTTTGTTTTGCTGGCAGCGTTAGCGGCGGGTTATGGAAAACCACAACAGGCGGTACTTCATGGGAAAAAACCAAGACAGCCTCCGGGGAACTTTTCGAAAATCTGGCTGTGTCCTCCATTTGCCAGGCTTCGAATGGGGATATCTATTTCGGTACTGGCGAAGGGCCGGCTACAACATTGGGAAATATTCAGGATGCACATCAAGGTATTCTTGGTCAGGGGATCTGGAAATCAACCGACCATGGCGTTACTTTCAGCAGGTTGGAATCTACCTGGTCAACTACTGAATCAAAAGAAGCATTTGTTCTGGTTTATGCCCTATCAGCCGACCCGACAAATGCCTCAAAGCTTTATGCCGCAACTACTAAAGGTCTCCGCGTTTCAACCGACGGCGGACAGTCATGGGCGAACCCAATGCCTGATAATACCACAGCAATAGCTTTTGATGTAAAAGTTGCGTCCGACGGTACCGTTGTTACTTCCGTTGGTAATGTCGCTTACCGTTCAGCCAACGGTGATGCAGGTTCGTTTACGAAAGTTTCAGCCGTTGATGGCCTGAAAAATAAACTCATCCAGGATAAGGATGTTTCCCGTATGATGTTCGCTTTCTCACCAGGTGATCCTAATTATGTTTATTGTGTTGCAGTAGGTACAACCAAGTCGGGTACAACAATTACAGGGTATCCGATGAGCAACATTTACCAGTCGAAAGACAAAGGTTTAACATGGTCTGTTATCGGTCCTGGCGGATCAGGTTATTTCCAGCCACTCGGAACCGAAGGCAACTATGCATCCGCAATTGATGTTGACCCATCTGATCCGGGCTTTATCATGATCGGTGGAAAAGATATGTATTCCTGGTCATACAAAACCGGATGGGAAAGAGTTACTCTCGATGAACCGATGGAATTATTGAACCGTGGATTTTATGTTCACCGTGATCAGCATATCATTGCTTTCAGCAAAACCGATCCCAATACCGTATTTGTCGGAACCAGCGGCGGTGTTACCATAACAAACAACAAAGGAAGAACCTGGAGAACACTGAACCGTAATTATAATGTTACACAATTCATGACCATTGCTTTCTCTCCAAAAGGTGAAATTCTTGGTGGTTCAATGGATAATGGAATCCTTGCTATGGATTTTCAGGGCAATGACCCGAAATATGCCAGCTGGTGGGGCGGGTCTGTATTCTCCTTTTTCCTGAACTTCCGTCACGGTGGTGATTGTGAGATTTCAACCCTGGATCCAAGCTACAAATACTATACTACCCCGGGCGGCGTGGTTCATCGTCGTATGATTGTTGAAGGTCAAACCTCCTATCAGGAGTATTATGGCGTAGGTAACGGCGGTCCATGGCTCACCCCGATGACGATGTGGGAAAGTTTCAATGATGTCAAATCATGGGATACCGTTCGATTTATTGCTGATCGTGATTATGCTGCAGGTGAAACAGTTGTTGCTCAGAGCCTCATTAAAAAACTCCCGTTACGCAAAGTTCTGACCCAGCCACTGGCCAACGGTGATACCCTGAAAATTCAGGACACCTACCAGTCCATGATTGCATTTGGCAAAAACGGCACAGCAGGTATCAGGGTTAACCGTCACCCCCTGAGCGGTCTCGACTCCTATAAAGTGACGTATGCCGTGATCATAACCAAACGACTGCAAAGTACTCCTAATGTTGACCAGGTAATTTCTCTGGCCTTTTCACATGACGGCAATTATCTGTATGGCGCTGTTTGGGATGGATCCGAAAAAAAATACAAAATCTACCGGATTGCCAACCTCGAGAATGCACGCGACAGAAGGCGCATGGATACTCTTACCGGCTTTGATCCGATAACAGGTCAGCCTCTCTACGTTGAAACAACCGCAACCATCGGTTCCTTTACACAGGTTGTAACGAGCATTGCAGTTGATCCTGCTGATCCTAACAATGTGTTGGTTTCAACCGGTAACTATGGCAACCCGAATTTCATCTACCGTTGTACCAATGCTACCACGGCTCGCGATTCCACTGAAAACTTTACCGCGATTCAAGGTAACCTGCCGCAGGCCCCGGTTTATTCCATTCTGTATAATGCTCGTAATAACAACGAGGTTATGGTGGGTACTGAATACGGTGTTTATTCAACATCCGATATTTATGCCGGAACCCCGGAATGGGCCAGCGAAAACAGAAACGGCATGGAAATCGTACCTGTTTTCCAGATCCGTCAGCAGAAGTTTGACAACAATGCCGAATTTGGAATCGAGAACCATGGCGTCGTTTATGCTGCTACCTTCGGGCGTGGTATCTTTACCTCGGAAACTTTCGCATCCAAAGGTGGTTCTTCCTCCTCCAAATTAGCAGGGATAAGCAATATTGATGTTAAAATCACTCCAAACCCGGTCAGCGATGTCGCTATTATCCGGTACAACATGGAGAACAATTCGAATATCGACTTCCAGATTTATGACCTGCAAGGCAAGCTCGTTAAAACGATTAACCTGTCCAACCAGCCAGCCGGAGCCAATGAATTATCAATCGACGCTTCAGCCTTTGGTGCCGGAACCTATCTGATCAGGATGACTGCAGGAACTCAGCAGGCATCTTCAAAATTTGTTGTGAAATAATCCCATTCCATATTTTCGAAAAACCCCGGATCTTTTGATTCCGGGGTTTTTTTATTCTGTTTTTCTAATAACAAACCAGTTGAGCCATTTGATAAAACGGTGCCTTTATATTACCTTTGTGAGCGAAATTTTGAAGCAATTGAACGATTAATAATAAAGAAATCAATATGGCAAAAATTAAAGTTGGAATCAATGGTTTCGGCCGCATAGGAAGGAATGTTTTTAAACTCATCCTTGAACGGCCGGATCTGGAAGTGGTAGGGATCAATGACCTAACCGATACCAAAACACTGGCTCATCTGCTTAAGTATGACTCTACACAGGGTCATTTTAACGGGACAGTGATCTTTGACGAACAAGGTATTATTGTAAACGGACTAAAAGTTTTTATTACGGCCGAAAGAAACCCCATCAATATTAAATGGGCACAGACTCCTGATGTCGTTATCGAATCAACAGGTGTTTTCACCAAAAAGGAAAGTGAAAAAGGAGGCTACGGCGACCACCTGAAGAATGGCGCTAAAAAAGTGATCCTGACCGTTCCGGCTAAAGACGAAATCGATAATATGATCGTCCTCGGCGTAAATGATGCATCCCTTCGCCCAACTGACCGCTGCGTTTCCAACGCTTCCTGTACCACAAACTGCCTGGCTCCGTTGGTTAAAGTATTAAATGACAGTTTTGGTATTGAGAATGGTTTCATGACCACCATTCACTCGTATACCAACGACCAGATGATTCTCGATGCTCCTCATAAAGACCTTCGCCGTGCCCGTAGTTGTGCTGTTTCACAGATCCCGACTACAACCGGCGCCGCTAAGGCGGTTGGTAAAATTATTCCTGAACTGAAAGGCAAACTCGACGGTTGCGCCGTACGCGTTCCTACCCCTACTGGTTCACTCGTTGACTTTGTTGCCAACCTGAAAATGGAAGTAACCAAGGAACAAATCAATGCAGCCATGAAGGCAGCAGCCGAAGGCCCGATGAAAGGTATCCTTGAATATACTGAAGATCCGATCGTCTCCGTAGATATTATTCACAATACCCACAGTTCAATCTTTGATGCTCTCAGCACCATGGTGAATGGCAAAATGGTTAAAATTTTCTCCTGGTACGATAACGAGTGGGGCTATAGCTGCCGCGTTGTTGACCTGATCGGGAAGTTATTCTAGCTAAATCTGCTATATAAAATAAAAAGGCTACCTGGTTGGGTAGCCTTTTTTTATGGCTATCAAATAACAATCGAAGCACTTGTCATCCCGGCGAAGGCCGGGACCCCGTCACGCTGTATGAATTTCCCCAAGTACCCACCCTAACCCCTTCAGAAGGGAGGGGCTTTGCTCCGAGGGAAAGCAAGTGCTCATTCCCCCTCCCTGTTTCAGGGAGGGGGCCAGGGGGTAAGTACCTAAAAACCCTTACTCAAATCGCAACGACTCGATCGGGTCCAGTCTGGCTGCCTTCATGGCTGGGTATATTCCTGAAATGACCCCAACGATAAAACAGAGCATAAAGCCCAAAAAAATCCATCCCCATGGGATAACAAATGTACCCCCGGCGATCAGCGGAATGAGGTTCCCAACCACCATTCCGAGTAAAATTCCAACAATACCACCAATCTGCCCGATTAATACGGCTTCGAACAGAAACTGCTGCTGGATGGTTTTGTTATTCGCACCGATAGCTTTCCGGATTCCGATCTCCTGTGTCCGCTCGGCCACAGCTACAAGCATAATATTCATTAATCCGATTGCAGCACCCAATAGCGTAATAATCCCAATCAGTGTCGCAGCTATCGTTATGCTGGATACCGAACTGATCAGGAGCTCGGCAATGCTGTCACTCCGAACCGTATAAAAATCCGAAGCATCTAACGGATCTAAACCACGAATCACCCTAAAAAGACTCTCGGCTTCTCCCATCGCCTCAACCATGCCAAACCCTTCATTCGGTAAAATGGTAATATTGAAAGACATATTCGGATAGGAAAAATACTGTCGAACGTTGGTGACAGGCAAACAGCATAACCGATCGCCGCTTCCAATCATCGATGCCCCTTTTTCCTTCAGTATACCAATCACACGGTATTTTCCATTGGATACTGTAATTATTTTGTCTAACGGATCCTGACCCTGCTTAAACAAGCTTTTTGCCACTTCGGAGCCAATCAATACCGTGTTTTCACCGCTCCGGATGTCCGCTTCGGAAAAGTTCCTTCCCTTCTCCACCTCATAACCAGCTGTAGCCAGATAATTTTCATCAACACCCCTTACAGAAACATTTGGGTTGGTTTTTTCAGATCCATACTTAATAGTGGCGTTTCCGGAAGCCCCAATGGAAACGGAGACTGCAGCCGGCAACTTGAACTCCTTCTTAAAGCGTTCTGCCTCACTGTAAGATATCCTGGAGTAGTTCTTAACCCGGTCACGATGGCTCCCGATTTGAACATTATACCCCCGGCTGCGGATACTGAAAGAATTGGCACCCATTGCTGAAAATGAAGAATTCACCGACCTCTTTAACGAATCAATGGTAGTGAGGATCCCGATGAGGGCCATAATCCCGAAGGCAATGATTAAAACCGTCAGAATGGTCCTCAGTAAGTTCGACCGGATCGATAGAAAAGAGATCCGGAAATTTTCCCTCATTAAGGCTACTTTTCTAAAATATTTGCTGGTACGGTTCATTCGTAATAAATTTTTCAGTACTTGTAAAAATTGTTTCGTACTCATGCAACCCTCCATTATTTTCATACCCTCTTGTGAACCTAAGTTCGTGAGGGTTTCACGATAATAAAATTCGGCACTGCCAAATTACAGAAACCAAACCATAACAGGAATTTTCTCGCTATTTTTAGCTTCTTGCTACCCGATATGGACCTTCGGAAACGAATATCATCCTTTGCAGAACTGGGATCCCTACTTCCCGGCCTGGTCAAAAGTAACGTTTGGGTACAAGCATTCAACGCCAATAACTGGTTCACCAGTAGC
Organism: Porphyromonadaceae bacterium; assembly: GCA_007280905.1. Taxonomy (GTDB): domain Bacteria; phylum Bacteroidota; class Bacteroidia; order Bacteroidales; family UBA12481; genus UBA12481. The sequence continues at coordinate 38,054 of QYQM01000065.1, forward strand.
GAAATAGCGCGGGCACTGAATTCCTGGTCATCACTGCTAACCTCTGATAACCTGACACGCTGGACGGAACATTACCCGATCCCGGCTGTTCCACCAAACCGAAATATTCTGGTTATTACTGCCGGAAATATCCCATTGGTAGGATTTCATGATTTTCTTTCCGTTCTGATTTCCGGGCACCGGTTTATCGGAAAATTATCATCCCGCGATGATCAGCTCCTGACACAGTTGGCAAAAGAATTGATCCGGATTGAACCCCAATTTGTCCATCAGATTCAACTTCAAGACTTTACAATTTCACCGGATGGGGTTATCGCTACCGGCAGCAACAACAGTGCAAGGTATTTTCAGAGGGAATATGGTCACCTTCCCCATTTAATCAGAAAAAACCGAAGTTCGGCTGCTATTCTTGACGGAACAGAAACCCCGGAAGATCTTAATAACCTCGCTGCTGATATCCTCGAATATTACGGGCTGGGCTGCCGGAGCATATCACACATTTTCTTACCGGCGGGCTACCCTATCGAAAACCTGGTTCACCCAATCTCCCGTTTCAGCCAGATTGACCCCTGTGAACCCTTCAACGACAATCTGCGGTACCAAAGAGCCAGGCTTGGAATGTTAAACACACTCTTTATCGACGCCCGGCAGGCACTTCTGCCAGAAAGTGAAATGCTCCACTCTCCGATTGGTGTCGTGCATTATAGTTTTTACGATGACATGTCTGTACTTTTTGGCCATTTAAAGGCTCAGGATACTGAAATTCAATGCCTTGTAGGCCATAAATCAGCGAATCCCAACCTAATTCCTTTTGGTTCGGCTCAGAAACCCGAACTTTGGGATTATGCAGATAATATCGACACATTGAATTTCCTGATCAACATATAATATTTTATTTGAACTCGGAGCCTATTGCCTACTGCCTTCGTTTAGCGTGAAGGGGTCCCGGACTTCGCCGGGATGACAAGTGCACCTAATGGCCTACTGCCCACTGAACGCGATAACGCTACCCTTTTACCTTTAGGTCGCTAAATACTAATCACTATTCTTAACACATCGCACAGAATAATAGCTTTTCATATCAGAAAAACCCGGATAAAATTTCTTTTCCCCCTTGATCAAAGCTAAATTCCAACTGTTCGGAGCATAAGGATTTGACATCTTATTAAAGGACCA
>QYQM01000173.1 GCA_007280905.1 Porphyromonadaceae bacterium
ACGCCACGATTGCTTTTCATAATTCTCGCAAGCCTCAATCCAGGCTGTTTCGGCTCCGCTCAACAGCCGGTAATACTCAACCGGACCGAGATAGGACGTGGTTAGCCAGACTTCATTCATGTTCCTGATTTCCAGATTATATAATGGACGCAATTATGCGTCCCTACGGGCTACCCCTTTGCCTGCTGCTATAATGGACGCAATTATGCGTCCCTACGGGCTACCCCTTGCATGCCTGCTGCTATAATGGACGCAATTATGCGTCCCTACATGCTACCCTTTGGCGGCCTGCTGCTATAATGGACGCAATTATGCGTCCCTACGGGCTACCCCTTGCATGCCTGCTGCTATAATGGACGCAATTATGCGTCCCTACATGCTACCCTTTGGCGGCCTGCTGCCTTACGCCCTTCAGTATTCTGTTAAGACGGAACTTGCGGAGGTAATCGTACTTATTCTGACCCGACCAGATAATCCGTTTGGCCACACCAAGTATATGGTCTGCAGGTACAAACCCGATTTTCCGGCTGTCATCAGGATTGTCCCGGTTATCGCTCAAAACAAAGTAATAGTCCTTCTCAAAAGTATAGGAAGTCACAATCTTGCCATTAATATGAACCCCGGCAAAATCAATTATCACGTCATGCCCCTCCTGGGTTTCTATGATGTCGCGGTAAAAATCAATGCTTCTGATGTCAATACCAACCGTCATCCCTTTGGCTGGAACCCGGAATGGCCCGAATTGGTCGCGGTTCCACTTGAAAAAATTGGAGAGCGGATAATAATCCGCGGATGCATCTCCGGGGAATTGCCTGGTTTCCCTGACCGTCTTTATGCCCTCCGCTTTCCCAAGTACATCGCTGGCATCTTTCGGAAGATCAACATCATATATTCCGATATTGGCCACAACCCTTGGTTTCTCAATGTCATATTTGCGAATGAATTCATTACCAATCGGTTGGCCCGATGTAACTACGCGGTATTCAGCCCTGGATAATGCCGGAGGTGCAATGGCTTTATTATTTACCGAAACTTGTTTATCCTTAATCATCACCGTATCCGTAGGTAAACCAACAATCCGGCTGATCATCAGCCTCTTCCGGTCAATTGGCTTATCTGAGCCCGCCGGGTAATTGAAAACTATTACTTCCTGCCTGCTGAGTTTTTTAAGGGCCGGCAACCGGAGATAGGGTAACCTAACACCATCAGCATAAGGAGCATTAGTTCCCGGTAGTCCGATGATGGAAATCGGTAAACGCAGTCCCGCCCGGTATTTATTGACAATAACCTTGTCTCCCGGCAACAGGGTCGACGCCATGTGAAAATTGCCAACGTTCATTACCTGATAAAAGAATACACGAACCAGAATCAGAATGAGCAGAGTCCATAAGGACCATTTGAGATATCTTTTGTATTTTTTCATATCTATATTTATATATTTCCTCTCGAAGAAGTGTCATCCCGGCGAAGGCCGGGATCTCCTGACGCTACTCCGAGGGTAATGAGGGGACGTTTTCAAAAGCATTCGTGTTAAGCGAGGGGGTCCCGGCCTTCGCCGGGATGACACTGCTCCGGGGGGAATTTGATGCACTTCCTCACTCCCTCTACCGTATCTTCATGAACACCCTGTTCCATCTGATGTTGGCCGGGAATTTCTTATCCTTGTTAAACGACAGATAAACAAATTTTGGTTTGCCAACTATATGGTCCTCAGGAACAAAACCCCAAAATCTCGAATCTGCGGAATTGTGGCGGTTATCGCCCATCATCCAGTAATAATTCATCTTGAAGGTATAGGTGGTTGCCGGTTTATCATTGATAAGGATCTGATTGCCCGAAACTTTTAAGTCGTTCCCCTCATAAGCGCGGATAACCCGCTCATACAAAGGCAGATTCTGAAGGGTCAGCTCAACGGTTTTGCCTTTCACCGGAATCCAGACCGGCCCGTAATTATCACGGTTCCACTTAAACTCTTCCCTGAAAGGAAAAGTCATGCCATCCCACTGGCCGGCCGGATGCTCCATGAGTTCAACGAATTTGACATTGGTGAGCTTACGAATCTCCCTGGCCTTATTGGCTGATAACGGCAGGATATATTCTCCGTTTGAGAATTGTATATCGTCTTTTGATAAACCCAGAAGTTCCAGCTTTTTCTGATTGATCGGAGAGCCATCCGTAATAATGTGATACGCAAACTGCATATTCTCGATGGAATCCTGCGGTTTTCCATTGACATATACCCAGTTATGCCGGACCTCCACGGTATCTCCGGGAATCCCGATGCACCGTTTGATGAAATTCTCACGGCGGTCAACCGGCCTGACTACAATCCGGCCAAAAGCATCAGGATTATTCCATACTGCCTGTCTGCCGTTGCGTCTCACCAGGCTGTAATAGCTTTCGTTGCTCTGGAATTTCGTGCAAACAGTGTCTCCTTCCGGATAATTGAAAACAATGGGATCATTGTTTTTTATTTTGGTCAGTCCGGCCAACCTGCGATATGGATTCTGTATCCATGTCAGAAAGGAATTCCTGTCCCTGGTCAATGGCAAAGTGTGCTGAACCAACGGGAAGGATAAGGGAGTAGCCGGAACCCTGGGTCCGTAACTTACCTTGCTGACAAACAGATAATCACCAATCAGCAACGACTTTTCCATCGAGGAGCTTGGGATGTTAAAGTTCTGAAAAAGAAACAGATTGATAAAGGAAACCGCAATAAGTGCAAATATCAGTGCATCAATCCATTCCACAAACGATGAGTTCTTTTGACCGCGCTTCTTCCAGAACGTCCAGTTGACACGCCGGGTGAGGTACATGTCAAAGATGATCGGTAAGCCCAGTAACCATAGATAATTGTTGAGCCAGATTACCCAGATCAGGTAAATCAATGCCACAATTCCGAACTTGATGTACTGTTTGCGAGGGATGCTTTTAAAATCTGTTTTCATACGGGTGTATTAAATATTCTGTTCCAATAAATTCTGAATGGCTGGCCGGCTGTCCTTTTTGCTGAAAACCAGATAAGTACCGGTTTGCCGATAATATGGTCTTCGGGCAGGAATCCCCAATGCCTGGAGTCTCTGGAATGATGCCGGTTGTCGCCCAATACAAAGTAGTAATCCTGCTTAAAGGTATAATGTTCTGAGGGCGATCCATTGATGAAGATTTGATCCTGACGAACTTCCAGATGATTTTTCTCATAAACTTCAATAACTCTCTGGTATATGCAGAGATTCAGTAATGTAAGCCGGATTGAATCCCCTTTCCCGGGCACAATTACCGGGCCAAAGTTATCACGGTTCCATGGATACCTTGCATCGTGAGGGAAAATATTATAATCACCCCTGCCCGGCTCCATTAAATAGGCACTAAGGGCAGTAACCTCCGGTCGCTGCTTCACCAAACTCACCTGATCGGCCCTCAATGGCATCAAATAGCCCAATCCGGGCAAAATCTGTACTTCAGAAGGACCTAACCCCAGCCTGGTCAGGAACTCCATGGGCAGTTGCCGGTTCTTTACCTCCACCAGATAGTCATATGACGGCTCCCGTAGGGACGCATAATTGCGTCCTTCTTCCGTATAATTGCGTCCTTCTTCCGTATAATTGCGTCCTTCTTCCGTATAATTGCGTCTTTGCCCGATGACGATGGTGTCGCCGGGGAGTCCGGCGCACCGGCTAACTTCGGGATCACGCCGGCCAATCGGGCGATATTGGATAGAGACTTTAGACAGGGTATCGTTTTCTGATTCCTGCTTTCTTTTCAGCGAATAATAGCTGATTGACCCGATTCCGCGAATGGCGGAATCACCTTCCGGGAAATTAAATGCCAGAAGATCTCCCCGTTTAATCCTGGTAAATCCTGAAAATCGGTGATAAGTGATGGGCAGGCGGGGGCCGTAATGAATCTTGGAAACCAGTATGTTATCTCCCGGCTGTAGATGAGGCTTACATGCCGGAGATTGAATGATGATACTGTCAATGGCCAGTATCCGGATGATGCAAATGGTGACCAATAACCAGATGATCAAAAAGAACCATTTGACTTTCCGGAACCACCGCATCTGCTAATCGGAATTTTTAGTGGTTATCAGGTCTTTCATGGAATAAACCCCTTTTCGGTTCACCATAAATTCGGCTGCAGAAACCGCTCCGGCAGCAAAACTCCTGCGGCTGAATGCTTCATGCCTGATGGTGATTTTGTCTTCTTCTGATAGGTAAATCACAGAATGAATGCCGGTTACATTTCCTTCCCGGATACTGGTCACTTTGATTTGATCTTTGAATGATAGCATTTCAGGTGTCCAGCCGGCGATGTTTTCGTTCTCTGTGATGATCTGCCCGGCAAGTGTGAGTGCCGTACCGCTGGGTGAATCTTTTTTCCGGGTATGATGTATTTCCTCAATCCGGATGGAATAATCCGGATACGAGCTCATTAAATGCGCCAATCGGGTATTCAGTTCGAAAAACAGGTTAACCCCGATGGAAAAGTTGGAGGCATAAAAAAGGCCACCCTTAAGCCTGATACAAAGTGCTTTCACCTCTTCAAACCGGTCCAGCCAGCCGGTAGTTCCGGAAACAACGGGTATACCGGCATCCAAACAAGCCTTAATATTACGATAAGCCGCATCAGGCCTGGTAAATTCAACAACAACATCTGCTTTGCGGAGCAGGGAAGTTGAAAGTTCAGCCTGGTTATTTTCATCAATGATAAAGGAAATGGGGTGTTCTCTGGAAAGGGCAATCCTTTCCACTTCTTTTCCCATCTGTCCGTAACCGATCAGTCCTATTTTCATAACGATAAACATACATAAAAAAAGGGAAGCTCAACCAGGAACTTCCCTTTATCTCTATGGTAACTTATTTTAAACTTTAGCCACTTTAGGCACTTTGGGCACTTTAGGTACTCTAGGTACTTTAGGCACTTTTTTCACTTCGGTAACATCTTTGGCAATTGCAGCAAAGGCCTCCGGCTCATTCATGGCCAGGTCGGCAAGAACCTTGCGGTTCAGCTGGTAACCACCCTTGATGATCTTGCCCATGAATGCGGAATAGGAGATACCGTTTTCACGGCATGCTGCATTGATCCTCACGATCCAAAGAGCTCTGAAATGTCTCTTCTTGGTCCTTCTGTCACGATAAGCATACCCTAATCCTTTTTCATAGGTGTTCTTGGCTACTGTCCAGACATTTCCCCGGGGGCCGAAATTTCCCCGCGTCTGCGATAACAGTTTTTTTCTTCTTCTTCTCGAAGCTACGACATTAACACTTCTTGGCATAATTTTTCTTTTTTTGAAGGCAGGCGGTGAATTTAATCAACTCTTAAAGGCTCTGCATCCGGGTTAAACACTTTAATCAAACCACTCCGGAAAATCCGGATAATCCAAATAATTATTTCAGAGCAAGCTGAAGCTTGACATTGTTGGTGTCCGCTTTACTAATCGTACCAAAATAGGTAAGGTTGCGTTTCTGCTTGGTCGACTTTTTGGTGAGAATGTGGCTTTTGTAAGCGTGCTTTCTCTTGATTTTCCCTGTACCGGTCAGCGTGAAACGTTTTTTCGCGCCGGCTTTCGTTTTCATTTTAGGCATCTTATTTCTCCTTATAAATCTACTTTTTCTTCTTCGACGTTAGAATGATAGTCATCCTTTTCCCTTCGAGGGTGGGGTTCTGGTCCATTTTGCCATACTCATCAAGCTCCTGTGCAAACCTCAGCAGCAACTCCTCACCATACTCCTTGAACAGAATCGATCTTCCTTTGAAAAACACATAGGCTTTAACTTTGGCCCCTTCATCCAGGAATTTTTTAGCATGGTTCAATTTGAAATTGAAATCATGATCATCCGTTTGCGGACCAAAGCGTATTTCTTTAACAATTATCTTGGTTTGCTTAGCTTTAAGCTCCTTCTGTTTTTTTCTCTGCTGATAAAGGAACTTACTGTAATCAGTTACCTTACAAACCGGTGGATCTGCACTGGGAGAAATCTCCACAAGATCGAGTTCGAGGCCTTCGGCTATCTTTAAAGCTTCCTCCAGGCTGACGATTCCTACGTTTTCAACATTTTCCCCGACAACACGAACAACACGGGCACGAATCTCTTCATTGGTCCTGAACTTTTCCCGCAGATCATCTCGCTTACGGGGTGCCCACTTAGGTTTGGTCTGATTAATTGCGTTATCCTCCTATTTTATATTATCAAATTCGTTACATGGACGCAATTATGCGTCCCTACGTTATGTTTATTATGCGTTTTTACGTAATGTTTCGTCAATCTCTTTATTAATCAATTCAACAAATTCTTCCGGTTTCATACTGCCCAAATCACCATGACCCTGCTTCCGGACTGATATCGTACCCTCAGTTTCTTCTTTTTTACCCACGATAAGAAGGTATGGAATCCGCTTTAACTCGTTATCCCTTATTTTCTTACCGATTTTTTCGTTCCGGTCGTCAATCAGGGTGCGAATATCGGAATTATTTAGCAATTTCAAAACACCTTCAGCGTAATTCTGATACTTTTCACTGATTGGCAGAACGATAGCCTGATCCGGGGTCAGCCAGACCGGAAATTTCCCCGCAGTATGTTCAATTAAAACGGCCACAAATCGCTCCATGGAACCAAATGGTGCCCGGTGAATCATAACCGGACGGTGCTTCTGATTATCTTGTCCAATATATTCAAGTTCAAAGCGTTCCGGAAGATTATAATCAACCTGTATGGTACCAAGCTGCCATTTGCGTCCGATAGCATCCTTAACCATAAAGTCGAGCTTGGGACCGTAGAATGCAGCTTCACCGATGACAATCTGCCCGGTAAGGCCTTTTTCATGGGTCACCTCAATAATGGCCTGCTCAGACTTGTTCCAGTTCTCATCAGAGCCGATATATTTTTCCGGGTTATTGGGGTCCCGGAGCGAGATTTGAGTGGTAAAATCTTTAAAATCAAGTGTTTTAAAAATATACAGGACGATATCTATCACCTTGGCGAATTCTTCCTTGATCTGATCGGGCCTGCAAAAAATATGGGCATCATCCTGGGTAAATCCCCTTACCCGGGTTAATCCGTGCAACTCTCCGCTCTGTTCATACCGGTAAACGGTGCCAAACTCAGCCAGACGGACCGGAAGATCTTTGTAAGATCTGGGTTTGTAACGGTATATCTCGCAATGATGAGGACAGTTCATCGGCTTAAGCAAAAACTCCTCCCCTTCAACCGGTGTATGAATCGGCTGGAAGGAGACTTTCCCATATTTCGCATAATGTCCGGAAGTTACATAAAGCTCCTTTTGGCCAATATGCGGAGTGATAACAGATTCATAACCATACTCTTTCTGTATTTTTTTCAGGAAATTCTCCAGGCGTTCCCTTAACTCGGCCCCTTTTGGAAGCCACAGAGGCAACCCGCTGCCAACCTTTGCGCTAAACGTAAATAATTCAAGATCCCGGCCCACTTTCCGGTGATCCCTTTTTTTAGCCTCCTCCAGCAATACCAGATATTCATCGAGCATGCTCTTTTTCGGGAAGGTAATGCCATATATCCGGGTAAGCTGCTTCCGTTTCTCATCGCCGCGCCAGTAAGCCCCGGCCAAACTAATCACCTTGATGGCCTTAATGGGTGAGGTATCGGGCAGATGCGGGCCACGGCATAAATCGGTGAAAGATCCATGTTTATAGAGAGTGATGGTGCCGTCTTCCAGATCTGAAATCAATTCAACTTTATATTCATCTCCTTTGCGGGTAAAAAGATCCAAAGCTTCCTTTTTCGAAATTTCTTCCCGGTGGTAGGTCGATTTCCTGGCAGCCAGTTCGACCATTTTGGCCTCAATATCAACAAGTTCGTTTTCTGATAGCACCTTCTCTCCCAGGTCAACATCATAATAAAAACCGCTCTCGATGGCCGGACCAATGCCAAATTTAGTCTCCGGGTACAAATTCTCGATGGCTTCAGCCATCAGATGGGCCGAAGAGTGCCAGAAGGCATGCTTGCCCTCCGGATCATCCCATTTGTGCAAACGGATCGTTGAGTCGGTGGTAATGGCACGGTTAAGGTCCCTGACTTCACCATTAATGCTGACCGCCAATACTTCTTTAGCCAACTGAGGGCTAAGGCTTTGCGCGATTTCTAACCCGGTAATGCCTGCCGGGTATTCCTTGACACGTCCATCAGGAAAGGTAATTTTGATCATAAGGTCGGCTTAAATTAAAGTTGCCAACTCTTCTTTTAGAGTTGGCAACTTTAAAGTGTTGTGCCCAGAACAGGAATCGAACCTGCACATTCTTGCGAATACTAGTCCCTGAAACTAGCGCGTCTACCAATTTCGCCATCTGGGCGTTTTTAAAAAGAACGACTCGTGCCCAGGACAAGAATCGAACTTGCACAACCTTACGATTACATGGCCCTCAACCATGCGCGTCTACCATTTCCGCCACCTGGGCTTCGGGCGTGCAAAGATAAATATTTTTTATTATTTCCAAAGTGAGAGCAAATCTTGTACCTGCGAATAACGTATTTCACTCCCGGAAAGCTGATAATCCGAAGCCAGTTTTTTCAGGCAGATTCGGATGAATTCGGGATTTGTTCTGGGTTGATAGAAGATTTGCTCCGGAGGAAGAGATTGACTGAGGAGGAAATTGGTTATATCGTTCCGGGAATGGACAGAACCTTTATCAGTTGGATTGATATAAAACAGAACATCAAAAAGCTCCGGGTTGATACTTTCCTCAGGAACCAATGGCATATCAACATAAGATAGAATGGGATGATCTGGCATTTCCACTGCAAATACCGGAAGGCCAAGTTCCTGGGCTACGATCGCATACAGCAGGTTTAATGAATACTCATTGGCCTTGCCGGTTTCAACCACCCTGTTGATGAAATTGTTACCCGGCGATTCAGGATGGGTGACGTTCAGATGGATCCGGTTTTTTGCATAAAGCAAAGTGTTCATGATCCTGATCTTTTCGAGAGCAGTTAAAACATCAGAAATCTCCAGCCAAATCTCATCCCTGAAGGGTTTAATCAACAGGGAAAATTGCTGTTTACTCAGATCCGGAAACTGATAGCGCACCATGAGCCATGCACCTTCGATCAACCGCGGGAATGGACTATTGATCCACTCACTTAAATCGGTTTTAAGTTGATTGAATTGCAATATTTTAATAATCTGTTCAATGCGTTCATGCAGAAGCGGCGACATGGCTTCTCTGGCCGCTGATTCCAGATCGGGAAGTAATTCGGGGCCCAACTGCTGTATCTTCCGGCTCACCGCTTCGAAAACCATCTGGTCAGGGTCGTCCAGCAATTTGATCAGTGATTCACCTTTTAAGGGTTCCATTAATAGTAGTTTAAAATAGGGGCCTGGGACAAATTGCTTTGCGCATTCATACACAGTGTGCCAAATTATTAATTGCCACTACCTTTAGGTAGTGGATTGGATTGATCCACAGAACTTTATGGCCTTTAGGCCAATTTTTGTCGATTTGGGAGAATGTATTCAAACATGTTGGCCTAAAGACCATAATTAGTTGTTAATCAATGTTATCCACTACCTAAAGGTAGTGGCAATTAATAAGAGAATCCATTTTATCTCTCTGGAATGCTCAAGCTGTTGGCATTTTGTCTCAGCCCCATTTTCTGTCCCCCTCCTGTTGTTATCGGGTAATCGATTCCAAAGTCTTATAAATCAGATCCTTCATTGCGCAACTGTAATCCCCGAGTAAGTTCCCGGTCATGCGGTTCGCTATAATCAGGCAAACGGTAAGGGCTTCATGATTCAATAACTGCGCGAGTCCATATAAAGCCGACGACTCCATTTCGAAATTGGTTGTCCGCAGGTCACCGAACCGGAACGACTGTAAACGGGCATTCAGGTCGGGCACAGCGAGCTTTGCCCGTAATTGCCTCCCCTGGGGGCCATAAAAGCCATGCGCGGCAATCGTGATCCCGGTGGTGCAGAATGAATCAACCATACTGAGCAGCCTGGCAGAGGCCCTGGTTGCATACGGTTGAGGCAATTGTTCCGGCCAGTTAACCGACTCTATAAAAGCGTATTCAAATAATTCCCGCTCCGGATCGGGTGCCCGGAAATAATATTTCATAAGGCCATCCAATCCCACCGACCAGGCTGATGCTACCGCCGTTCCGGCAGGCAGGTCGGGTTGAAGCGAACCCGATGTACCGATTCGGATCAGATTTAACCGGCGCATCGCCGTGTTATCCTTGCGCAAATCAAGGTTGATATTAGCCAAAGCATCCAGCTCATTTACAACTATATCGATATTATCGGTTCCGATGCCGGTACTCAGCACCGTAATTTTGGTATTGTGGTAATAACCTGATAAAGAGATGAATTCCCGGTTTGATGCCAGCTTTTCCACTCTCTCGAGAAACTGGCCAACCAGGGCAACCCTTCCGGGATCTCCTACCAGGATTATGTTATCGGAAATCTGTTCCGGAAAAAGCTTCAGGTGGAAAATACTCCCATCGGGATTTAATACCAGTTCTGATTCGCTGTAGGTGGTCATGTGTATAGCTATTATGCTTTTTTCTATTTTTGACGCTACAATATTAACCTATTGATCGCTATGATTCAAAGAATTCAAACGATTTACCTGCTGATCTGCCTGATCGCCTGGGGTTTTTTATTTTTCAACCCGATTATTGGTTTCACCAATGAGGCGGGTGGGGCATGGATGCTTTATGCAAACGGAATAAAAGAGGTAACCGGCGGGAAAATGGTGCTGGGGGCGGTTCCGATGTTTGTATTATTTGTGCTGGTTGAGATACTCGCCCTGTTATCGGTTTTGTCCTATCGCAGAAGAGCCCTGCAGTTAAGAGTGACCGTATTGAATATGATCCTTCAGTTTCTATCCTACGGTATAATTGCCCTTTACGCCATTCAGGGAAAGAACCTGCTCCAGGCTCATCCCGCGTTGCTCTTTTTTTCAGCCATGCCGCTTGTTGCCTGTATCTGCAGCTTTTTGGCCTTCCGGGGGATACGGCGGGATATGTTGC
>QYQM01000103.1 GCA_007280905.1 Porphyromonadaceae bacterium
GTTTTCTCCGCAGGCTGTCCAGAAATAGTGTTTGCTATAGAGGCGATCATCCACAAAAAAGCCATTGCTTCCCTTGTGACTGAAAAAGTTGTTTTCAAACATATCCTGGCTGTGTTCTTTAGCTGCCTCTTCGAGTTGATCATTCCAATTGAGTTTTTTTACAGGAGCATACCATTTTTTTCCGCAGTATTGGCCCGCTTGCCGCGCTTTGTTCACCAGATTTAACATTTTGCTTCGAGTGAACATGGCAGCATCGTCGGGGTCCTTTGCTTCGCAGGAGGAAGTTATTAGAAGAAGACTGAAAGACAAAGAGACGAGAAGACGGTAAGACTGGAAGACTAGAAGACTGGAAGACGTTAAGACTGGAAGACGAGAAGACTGGAGAGGAGATGGGGAGAAAAGGAGCATTAATAGTAGGGTTGGCAACTTTATAAAGTTGCCAGCTCTATGGTAACAACTTGATATACAGGATAGTGAAAAAATTGAGCTTTTCATATCAGATCTATTTGACTGCCACCTTGTTTATAATCTCATAGACCAGCGCCAACTGGCCATCACCGATGCCCCAGGGAGTCTCTTCGGGTTTCCAACCGAGGCGTTGGAGGGCTTTCTGCGCGGCCGATGGATTGCCAGTATAGATGGCTACGGCCCACATCATTAAGGGATTGGCAGGTTGCGATTTCATCCATGATGTCAATAACCGGTCTCCTTCGCTTTCACGATTGAGCAGTTTGTAACTCAGGGCGGCCAACAAATACGGACTGTCCCATCCTGGTTTTTGATCACTGGTATAGGCCAAAACCTTCCTTAAGTATTTCACTGCTTCATCTCCCTGATTCAATTGCAGATAGCACAATCCGGTAAGATAGTCCTCAACCCTTTCGTCAGTGATGTAAGGCTTACCCACACCCAGAGTTTCCGGCCACTTACGGGCATCCTCCAGGTCCTTGATTGCCTTCAGATAGCGTTGATGCCTGAAGTAATTCAATGCCCTAAGGATCAGTGCAGAGCGATATATCTCATGACCTTCCCGCGAACCTTCCGCCGGTAACAAAATCAGTTTGTTCAGGATATCAATGGATGGATCATAATTGCGCTTATACAATTCTGCCTTTGCCTGATCAAAATCGAGAATCATGTGACCCGGAATCTTTACGGTAGCCTTGCGGGATATTTCAAGGTACTGCGTCCAGGCGTGGTTTCTTACAAAAAAACCACCGAGCGCGTGCCAGGTGCGCCAATCATCGGGCTGCAGGTTTGTTGCCCTGGTAAGATCGCGCAAAACAAGCTCCTCCTCCGATCCTTCAAAAAGTTTTGCCCGGGTCAGATAGAAATGTGCTTCGTCCGGCTCATCACGGCAGGATTTGAACAACTCTTTCGCTTTCAATAAATCATCCAGGTTCAACCGGATCAATCCCATGTAATAGCGGTTTTGCCAGGCGGGTTTCACCGATTCCGCCAATTCCAAAACACGAAGGGTTTCCGGACGATATGGGAAAATGAATTTTGTCGGGGAGGACTCTAAGGTCCTCCCATACAGGGAGGTATCCTGGTTTTTCCCGGATAAATATGCCCGCCAATATTGAACCTCCACCTGATCAGGAGCAGCGTTTAGCAGCGCCATGGCTTCTTTATCCAGGTTCAGGTTGTGGTAGAAAATCGCCAGCTCGAGGTAGGTTTGCTCCGGAAATTCATTACGAATCAGACTCTTGAAAGTGTTGAGGTTTTCAGGGGACGGGTTGCCCAGATATTGCTCGAAACCGGCAAAATGACTAAGCGGATCAATCCGGATTAAACGGTTCAACACTTCACTGGCCTGTGCAGGAAAACCGGCCAGACGGTTGGCGATAACCTCAAATTGAATAGCCCTGATATCGTAACGGTTGTAGTCCTGTGCCAGCCGGGAATACTTGAAAGCATGATCCAATTTTTTCTCAATCAATGCGATCTCAGCTAACCCGGTATAAGCGGCCGACCGGTACTCCATCGATCTTGCCGCCAACCCAAACGCCTCCCTGGCCTCATAAAACTCCTTAACTGGCGACCGCAGGCTCGCCCCTACAACGTCCTTAACGCCCTTAACGCCCTTAACGCCCTCACTTTTCTTAACGATCCCGAGCAGATAATTTGCTTTAGGGTCATAGGTGTCGTAGGACAACGCCGTTATCAGGAGCTCCTCAGCCAGTTTCGGTTTTAATATGCGAATATATTCCTCGGCCAATCCGGATAAGGCTGGCAGGTAATGAGGATCTTTAACCAGGCATTTGCGATAGAAATCGCGTGCCTGTGAATACTCGCGCTGCCGGCTGAATTCAATGGCTTTCAGGTACAATCCCTGCAAGGAGTTCCAGTCGAAAGGCGGTGAAACCACCGGCCGACCGGAGTTGCGTGCAACCTGGCCGGCGACTGACCAGTTCAGTCGGCCATTGGATAAAGATACGGCTGACGGTTGACGTCCGGCTGATGAAGGATAAACGAATAATTCAAGGGGTTTGAGCTTTACCGGAACTTTAACCACGGGGTCAGTGCCGTTTTCAATGATCAAGGTATCATTAACATACTCCAGTGCACAGAACCGTATTTCTACGATTTTTTCAGGATCTGAAGCTGGCTGTTTACCGTCATTAATATTAAGAATACCCGCCTCCCCAATCTCAGTCACTCCTCCTGTTCCTACTATGGGAAACCAGTACTCGCTGAACCGCTCACAGCTGTTGCCCGGGAATCCCATGTGCTTGAATGGGGTGAAGGTACTGCCTGCGGCTTCCTGGTTGAAAAGCAGACCTGTCTGTATTTCAGTGTATTGCATGTTCCCGGGCTGATCGGTAAGCAGATCGGTCCATAGCGCTCCCTGTGGACTCAGTGCCCAAATCCAGATCTTCTTTCCGGGCTTTTCGGTGTAATCGTTCCAATGGCCGAATCCAAAGTTTCGGGAAGCATAATAACCGGCAAAGAAATCGGTATAGGTGCCGAGCACGTGATAACTATGATCGCTGCCATAATTGCTTTCTGCATAATTGGATATGTTCCGGCCATCCGGTAAAATGGGCCAGGGGGATTCTTCGCCCCCGTGACCGATATAATGATCGCCCGGGAAGTAATAGGTCAGATCCGGTGCAGCATCGGCTGCTGCCGTAGCCCAGTGATATTTCGAAGTACTCAGATCCATCGGGTTGTACCAGAATAGGTTAGTCTCAATCCAGGCCTTGTCTTTGGGCAGCCTGATTTCAACCCGCCATTCGGTTCGTGAGGTAAGGTCCATGGTTCCGATAAAGCAGGATGCACTGCCATCCGGGTTGGTCCGGGTTAAATAATCCACCGGCGAAGCAGTGGTAGGGGCATGGCCGATTGATCCGAAATTAAACTCAATACCCCCTGATGTCCAGGCACCTCGCATGGATATATCTCTGAATTTGACTACCTTATTGAAGTAAATGAATTCCTGGCCAGTTGATTTTTCAATCGCTCCAAGGATCTTCCCACCCATCTCCGGTGCGATCATCACCTTGATCCACTCATTTTCGAGTTCCACGATTTTCCAGTCACGGTTAATTCCTTTGGTGGCATATCCGTCAAAACGAAAATAGGGATAGATCTTGCCGGTCCGGGCTACCGGGTTCGGATCTCCATATGGATACGTAAGAAACGAACGAGTGTATTCGCGAACTGTTGCGCTTTGGGCGCACAAACGTGAGGAAGTTAAGGGCGTTAAGGAGGTTAAGAGAGTAAAGAGCGTAAAGAACGATAAGGACGGACGTTTCATGGTGTGGATTTTTTACTAAAATACGGATTTGATTTACTATTTTTCATGGATTTTTGGCAAAGAAATAATGTCAGAGTTCCCAATTGGTAAGAGGGTTTTAGTCAGATGGGCGGAAGATGGAGATAATCAATCTGTTCTCGAGCTATCACCTCGTTGTGTTCAGATCGGAATGGTCACCATGTATCCCGATCGCTCCCCGGTTTTTAACAGGATTCATCGCCTCGTAGATCCCGGTTCTTACCATGTAGTTGCGATTAACGATACCAGGGTTGTGGGACTGCTTGGAACCCTGCATACCGATTTTTATTTTCAGGATAAACCGATCCGCACGGCATACTTTATGGATTTCAGGGTTGATCCGGATTTTCGTATGGGAATGACCGCCTACAGGATGGTAAAACCGGCTATAGAATTTGAGCGCGAATCGGGAACCCGGATGGCTTTGGCTACCTTATTAAAAAACAACGAAGCCCCGATGGTTTTCACGAAGGGCAGGGGAGGCTTTCCGGCCTCCTTATACCTGGGGGATAACCGGATTTATAATTACGTTCCAATCAGGCAATTAAAAACCGATAACCGGTTTGTTATCAGGCAGGCGAAAGAGTCGGATATCCCGGAACTGGTTGCATTATATAACCGTTTCTACAGTTCTTACCGGCTTGCTCCGAGGATGGCCGAAGAAACTTTCCGCCATTATACCACTCAGATCGACGGATTAAGTCTCGACCGGTTTTATGTGGCCTGCGAAGGCCATGGGATTAAAGCCGTTTTGGCCGCCTGGGATGCAGAATCTATTAAGAGGTATATGGTTACGCAATCGAATTTCAGGGTTAAGGTAATATCCGGCATGGTGAAATTGCTTGCACTGTTTGGACGAATGCCCGAACCGATCCGGATCAATGAACCCTTAAAGCAACTCACCCTGGTTCTCTATGCTCATGATCACTCCACCGGTGCTCTCGCAGCACTTTTCCGGCATATCAATAATCTTCATATCGGAGGAGAATATTCCCTGATTCAGGTCCAGATTCATCAGGATGATCCGGCCAATGAGAGTTTCAGGGGTTTAACGGGAATCTCTGTTTACAGCGAAATACACTTTTTCACTGACACACTCCAGATTGCCCGTGAAATCCAAAATGCCAACGGGCTCGTGCATCTCGAATTCCCGAATTACATTTAATGGGCAGCGCTTATCACCCTTGTTAATGTTTTTGCAATATTTTCAGTAGGACGCGGAGCATATACCGAGATTATTTTCCCGCCTTTATCGATGAGGAAATATCTTGGAAAATCGTTCAGATAGTAATTTTCTTTTAAAACATTGGATTCGGGATCCTGAATGAGTTGAATGCTGCCGAAATTATTCTTTTTGATTATGGCGGCCCAGCGATTCTTATCCTTCTGAAAATCAAGGGATATCATGATGAATCTGACCGGCTTGAACTCGAAATCTTTGCGAAGCTGCTCGAAATAAGGAATCTCCTGCAAACTCCAGTCCGACCAAGATGCCCAGAAACCGATATAAAGCAGCTGGCCGAAATAATCACTGAGATTTACCTTTTTCCCGCCAGGCGTATAGGCGGTGAAATCCGGAGCAGGTTTGCCTAACCCTACTTTTTCCATATTGGCCACGATAGTTTCTATCGTTTTAACATATTCCTGATTCTTGCAGGTTAGCCTGAAGTCGGTGAGAAAACTCTCGACCCGTATGGTACCGAAATTGGCCAGATGGTCATCCATAGAGGTAAACAAAAGATAATCAAGCACATCAGGATTCGAGAATTCCTCATGGATCACACGAAATCGCGCCACGGATTCAGAAAAAATCAGATTAGCGGTATTCGGATGTTCAACAAGGTAAACAGATTGGCGGTAATCGAGATAATTCTGGATGAACTCTTTGAAAACCGAACTGTTGAGGTTCGATGCCGAGTTCAGGTTCAGCCGGCTGAGATAATCAAAATGATATCCGGTTGGAAGTACCGGCTGGGTTCCCTTTAATATTTGATATTTACCCGGATACTGAAGGTGCTGATCCGCCCAGGAGAATTCAATTTCCGAACGTGTCCGGGTCACAAAGCCAGGATCAATTTCTATATATTTGGCTTCATATTCATTCAAAAGTTTGATCTTCAGTTGTTTAATAGAGTCTGAAAACCGGACGAACTGCACTGGTTCCTTAAAGAAAAGCTCGGCAGCTGGGATGGAGGTCTGCTGATCGAGTTTTCGGGCCAGAGTCAGATAATGGTTAACCGGCCCAAGCTCACCGCCATAAGAAATATTTTCGGGAAATACGATGGAATTGATGGTCAGTGATACCTCTTTCCCTGGTTCCAGGTATACGTCTGTCAACCGGTTGCCAAAAAAGAGCATCGCCCTTAAAGGCTCGGTCAAAGGAATAGTTATACTGAATTCGCCATTTTTATTGATTCTGGCGCTATCAAGCACCGGTCCGGCCGTAATATTCAGATAGCCCGGCACGGTGGGAGTAATGGTACCTGAAATCCTGGTTTCGCCCGGTTTAATTCCGGGTTTTTGGCAGCCGGTAATCAAACAGGCTGCCAGTATCAAAGGAACAGCTATTCGCTTCATGGTACCGGCTACTTAGGACCGCCTATCTTGCTCATATAACGGGTATAGTACTCGTTATATTTAGCTTCAACCACTTTAACCAGATCATCTTCTTTATTTGCGGTAAGGCCATCCAGCAGGTTACGCATCTCTAACCCCAAGGCATACTGAATATCATTGTTGACCGACGGGAAATACTTTGCCGGAAGGCTGAGGTAATAATCAAGATTATCCCGGATACCTTCGAAGGCAAATTTCGCCACTTCTTGGCCTTTTTCTTTATTGCCGGCACGGAACCAGAGATTGGAATTTTCAACATCCGTGGAGGTATAGCCCATAACCTTCATCGGCATAACTTTCTCCAGTTTTGCCAGAACTTCGGCTGCTTTTTCCGGTTTGCCTTCAGTGATCAATGCTGCAGCCAGGCGGTTGAAATTGTTTTTCATGTTCTGCATCATCCGGCGGCAGGTTTCATCCTGGTATACTTTCGGATTATTCAGATTGGTGTAGCGGAATTTATTCACCACATTGTCATACATGATATCGGTATTGACCATCCCTGACATCCCGGTCTGCATCTCACCCTTAATCGGGATCAGGCGATAGCTGAGGCCCTGAAGTTCGAGGTAATTATCGAGCTTAACGGAACCGGTCTGCCGCGGTGTGGTATAATACATCGGCCGTTCCCAGTTGTTATGGGCGAGAATATCCAGTACAACCAGTTCATCTTTATAGATCTGGTCCTGACCCATGGTCCAAACGATAGCCGAATCGATCTGTGCTGCACGGCTGGCAGCAACGGTGCCGTTTTGGATCACTTTGTTTTTATCAACAGGCAGCCTGAAAGTTGCTGATGGGAAATAATTAAACTGCCGTCCGGAGGAAGATGGGATCATAGCTCTCTGATCATCACTACTGACAAATTCAATCAACTGTTTGAGATCTGTCGGGGTAGTTATTTTATTCTGGATCGGGACATAACCTCGTTTGCCCTGGCGGTATTGTTCGAAGCCCATGGAGATCGGCAAAGCCCTTGAATCATAATAGGTACGTTTGAGCTGGTCGATATACCAATCCTGCGGAAGGAAAGGCATGCAACAAACCCGCACATCGGTACGAACACCTTCAACTTCCTGAATATACCAGAGCGGGAAGGTATCGTTATCCCCATTCGTGAAAATCAAGGCATTTTTATCCAGCCCGATCAGATAATTATAGGCAAAATCATGGGCGGTATTACGGCCCGACCGGTCGTGATCGTCCCAGTTCTGTGAAGCCATTACAACAGGAACTGCCAAAAGGCAGACGCCTGATACGGCTATTGCTGCCATCTTTGGGTCGAGCTTTTTCTTCAGCAGGTCATACAAATAGAGGACCCCTATTCCGATAAAGATCGCAAAGGCATAGAATGAACCGACATAAACGTAATCTCTCTCTCTTGGGGTCATGGGTACCTCGTTCAGATAAATGATGATCGCAGCACCTGTCATGACAAATAGTAGGGTTACAATCCAGAAATCTTTCCGGTGCTTCTGATAATAGAACCAGGCTCCAAGCAAGCCAAGTATCAGTGGCAGTGCGAAATAACGATTATGCCCTTTGTTTTCAGTTACTGATTTGGGAATATTATCCTGAGGTCCTAGCCTCATTTCATCCAAAAATTTGATACCCGTGATCCAGTTGCCGCTTTTTATATCGCCATAGCCCTGTTCATCGCTCTGCCGGCCTGAGAAGTTCCACATAAAATAGCGGAAATACATGTGTCCCAGCTGATACCGGAAGAAGAACCGCATATTTTCAACGAAAGTGGGAAGCATCCGCACTTCATCCTTCCCATCCTGGCCCTGCACGGTTACTGTGCGGCCTTTGATCTTTCCCCAAGCTTTATAAGCCTGTTCGTACTTGGATTCCTGATTATTATACATCCTGGGGAAGAAGGTGGTAAAGCGGCTGTCATACACATATTCGGTGCGGGTATCTGAAACTACATATTTCCCGTCTTTTTTATAATAGAAATTCTTACCGTCCTTATAAGCAGTGACCGGTGCATTGTAATATTCACCATGAAACAAAGGTCGCTGCCCATATACCTCGCGGTTGACATAAGACAGCAGGCTCAGAGTATTATCGGGGTTGTTTTCATCCAGTGGCGGATTGGCTGCGGAACGGATCGGGAGGATCAGGATGGATGCGTAGCCGATCATAATAAAGGTGAGCATCAGAAAAACGGTATTCAGCATTATTTTCCCTTTGCGGTGGCTCCACCAGATCGCATAAATAAGGCCTCCGCCAAGCACCAGCATGAAAATAAAGACTCCAAAATTAAAGGGCAGTCCGACTACGTTGATAAAGAA